>JBMOEL010000041.1:0-14046 GCA_049314715.1 Rickettsiales bacterium | reverse complement strand
AGAAAAAGGCGGCGTACTAGTAAAAGTGAAAAAGCCGCAACAAGAAGGCCGTGTCGATTTACCAACCATTGGCATCCCTACCGTTGAGAATGTGGCCGAAGCTGGCTTTAATGGCATTGCATTACAGGCAGGCGCGTCGCTAATTCTCAATCGCCGTGAAGTTGCGCGCCGCGCTGATCAGCTTGGCATTTTCATCATTGGCTTTTCAATCTTAGAATAGCATGAGCACCACACCGCACATCTATATCATCGCGGGTGAAGCTTCCGGCGACCAACTAGGTGCGTGGCTCATGCAATCCATACTCGCCAAACAACCTTCTGTGCGCATCACTGGTATTGGCGGTCACGCGATGGAAGTTGCAGGGCTTCGTTCGCTTTTTTCGATAAGCGAAATCGCGCTTATGGGGTTTGTGGAGATTCTACCGCATATTTTCAACCTCAAGCGCCGCATTCGTCAAACCATTGAGGATATCGAACAGAAAAAGCCCGATATTGTTATTACCATTGATTCACCGGGCTTCTGCTTCCGTGTAGTGGAGTCGCTCAAAAAACGGGGGATTCATACACCGCGCTTCATCCATTACGTTGCGCCAACTGTGTGGGCCTATAAGCCTGAACGCGCCAAGCATATCGCGCCATTTTTCAATCACCTCATGGTGCTATACCCATTCGAGCCGCCTTATTTTGAAAAGGAGGGGCTGCCCACAACCTTCGTAGGCCACCCTTATGCGTGGTATTGGAAAATGAAAGGTGATGCAGCTGCATTCAAGCAGCGCCACCATATTAATGAGAATGCTACTGTCTTGGCGATGTTCGCAGGTAGCCGTAAAAACGAATTAAAGCGCCATTTGCCAATTTATAAAGAGGCAATTGCACAACTCGCCGCGCAAATTCCTAATCTGGTAATTACGACGTTAGTGCGCCCTGAACATAAAGCATGGGTAAAATCCGCCGTAAAAGATTGGGCTGCGCCTGTGATTTTTGCAGAAAACGAAGAGAAAAAAGCGCTCTTTGCCGCAAGCCATGCAGCACTGGCAAAATCTGGCACGATCAGCTTGGAATGCACGCTCGCTGGCCTTCCCTACATTACCGCTTATCGCGCCCACCCTATCTCGATTTGGTATATTCGCCGTAAAGTAAAAATTCCTTACGTGAATATGAGCAATATCATTTTGGGTCGCTTTGTTATTCCTGAACTCATTCAAGAGGATTTGACAGCAAAGAATATCGTGCGTGAAATAGCACCACTCCTTCACGATAGCGCAGCACGTGATGCACAACTTCAGGCACTGAAAGACATTTCACAAACGCTCGGGGCAGAAGATTCTGAGTCCCCCAGCGATAAAGCCGCAGACATTGTATTGTCAGCACTTCCATAAATCGCGTAGCGCCGAAGCTGCGCGAGCCGCGAAGCGGCGGAGGGAGTCACGAGGGAACGAAGCGTTCCCTCGCACCAAAAATCGCTACGCTGCCTTAAGTAAGGCAGTCGTATGCTCATAATCAAAGAGACTTAACAAAATCCGCAGCGCTTGACCGCGCGGCCCAATTAAATCTGGGTCTTTGGATAGGTAATATTTTACATCATCACGGGCCATGACCATCAAATCCGTATCACGAGCAATATGAGCGAATCTAAAATCAGGCATACCTGTCTGTCGCGTGCCGAGCACATCCCCCGCGCCGCGCAGACGGAAATCTTCCTCAGCAATTACGAAACCATCATTCGTTTCACGCAGCACCTGCAAGCGCGCCTTAGCATTCTCAGAAAGTGGCGTATGGTACAGCAAAATGCAGCTTGAAGCCTCTTTTCCTCTGCCAACGCGCCCACGCAATTGGTGAAGTTGTGCCAAACCAAAACGCTCCGCCTGCTCGATAACCATTATCGTCGCCTCTGGCACATCGACCCCCACTTCAATTACGGTAGTGGCCACTAGTAACTGCAACTCGCCATAGACAAAACGCTTCATCACCTCTTCGCGCTCCGCTAATTTCATGTGCCCATGCACCATACCAACCTTGTCACCAAAATGCGTTTGCAATAGTCGCAGCCTATCCTCTACCGCTGCTAATTCTTCGTCTTCCTTCTCGTTATCCAACTCAATCAGCGGGCACACCCAATAGGCTTTGGTGCCTTGCTGTAAGGCGCGTTTAAGGCCTGTGATGACCTCATCCATCCGCGAAAAAGGCACGGTGCGTGTATCAATCGGTAAACGGCCTGGAGGTTTCTCACTCAACACACTCACTTCCATATCACCGTAATACGTCATCGCTAAGCTGCGCGGAATAGGCGTTGCTGTCATTTGCAGAATATGTGGCGTGAGCCCCTTCTCTGCCAATTGCAATCGCTGCTCTACACCGAAGCGGTGTTGTTCATCCACTACAACAAGCGCCAATTTTTTGAACCCGACTAATTCTTGAAACACCGCATGCGTACCAACCACCATATGCGCGTCGCCATTGGCAATATGCGCGCGTGCCTCAACTTGCTGCTTTTTGGTCATTTTACCACTTAACAATATCAATCGATAGCCAAGCTTTTCAGCCAACGGCGCTAGATTCTTCTCATGCTGTCGCGCTAACAAATCCGTCGGTGCCATAAACACCGATTGAAAACCAGATGCCGCCGCCTGCGCCATCACACTAAAAGCAATAATGGTTTTACCACTCCCCACATCCCCTTGCAGTAGGCGAATCATGCGTTCGCCACTTGCTAAATCTTTTTCGGTTTCTGCCAACACGTGTTGCTGCCCTGCCGTGAGTGTGAATGGCAAAACATCCAGCAGTGCTTGTTTATTCTTAACGGGAATCTTGTAAGACTGCGTGCGCTGACGCGCTTGACGTGAGAAAGCTAAAGCTAATTGGTTTGCCAATAGCTCGTCATAAGCAAGCCGCCTGCGCGGCTGCAGTTCCGTTTCCAGATCAATGGTCTTAGGATTATGTATCGACTTAAGCGACGGAAGAAAGCCTTCCCACTCATGATTCCTGATGACGTCTTCACCAATCCATTCTGGTAAGGGTGTAATCAGTTCCAGTGCTTGGCTCATCAACTTCACCATGACGCGATTGCTGATTCCGAGCGTGAGTGGATAGACGGGCATGATACGCAATATCTCATGCGAACGATGAAGCGGCACGACCATATCGGGGTGCGGCATGGTCTTCATGCCATCATACATTTCGATAGCACCAGAAATTAGGCGCTTCTCACCAACAGGTAATTGCTTGAAGAGATAATCGCCCTTCACGTGAAAGTACGTGAGCGTCAAAATCCCCGTCAAATCACGCACGATGATGCGATATGGCAAGCGTGCCCGCTTCGCGGGGGGCGGGCGATGCTCCACGACTTCCACTTCGATACTGGCGACTTCACCAATCTTTGCAGTGGCAATACTACTCACCAACCGCCTATCCACCGCGCTGGTTGGCACATGCATCACCATATCGCGCAACACTGGCTCATACGGCAGATTATCCATGAGCGGGCGCGGCGGAGTGAGCAAACGCGTCAAGGCTTTTCGAGTCACGGGGCCAACACCTTTAAGCGCTGTCGCCGCACGAAAATACGGATAAAGTAGTGATGGCCGAACGGCCATATTATGCGCCTAATTCGATAAGGTGATTACGTTCATCCTGATCCAGCTTCGCAACAGATGTTTCACATGCCTCTAGCACCGTATCGTTGATGAGCATGTCAAATGCGATACTGACCGTGACCGAGAAATCCGCCTTACCACCAAAATCAATGCGGTGTGAACGAATCAGCCAACGCAAGCGATTCAGCACCACACGTGATGATTCACGCGGCAAATCGAGTAGAAATAAGCCAAGCGTGTGATCATCGAGCTTGCAGACAACATCATCGGCACGAAAGGCGCTTCGGCAACAATTCGCCGCATGCTTAAGCAACGTCACACACCCGTCTTTGCCATAACGCTCCATGCTTTTTTTGTGACGGTCGAGCCTCAATACCGCAAAAGCCGCCTCGGACTTATTACTACTCAGATAATTGGCCAATAAATCATGAAAGGTTTTGGCGGTGGCGCGGTCGGGCAACCCTGTATCCGCGTCCATCACCAAGCGTCCTTCAAGATTTAATTTCAAGAAATCCCGCATTTGCTGTTGCGCGCGTTGGTCACGCTCATTGGGCAAAACTAGCTGGAACCACGCGTTGGTATCACGCGCATGCATTCGGCTTAAGCGCACGGGTGATACAAACTCATCCCCTAAGCGATGCTTCAAACGAAATTCGCGTAATTTAGCACTGACATCCTGTAAATCCGGCGCGTCGGGCACAAATTCGACCATATCTCTTAGCGCATCCGCCGTGCGGCGCCCCAGCACGGTATCCAGCGGCATATTTTTCAGCTCATCTACCGTATAACCGAGCGTTTCTGCCGCTTGTTCATTGAGTTCGCGAATATACCATTGTTTACGCTCGTCTTCCTGCGTCAGGATTAAAATCCCGTCACCATCGCGACCTGTGGCTGTTGTTGCTGCTTCATTCATGCGCTACTACCCTTGTCAAATCGGTGAAATAGGCTATGTTACCGACCAAGGACAAAATACATGCAAAACGCGACTGCCGCAATGCCCGAGAGCACTCTAAGCCACGAAGCACGCCTAAAACGCCTGCGTTACCGTAGCTGGCATCGTGGCTGCAAGGAAACTGATCTGATTTTAGGCGGTTATTGTGATCTTCATTTAGAAGGCATGAAAGCCGAAGAACTGACACTCTGCGAGGCATTGCTTGAAGAAGACGATGCCGACATCTGGAGCTGGTTGACCGAAAAGTCACAATCCCCAAAATCTGAATATGAGCCTCTGCTCGCTAAAATGCGACAGTTCCAGCACCGTCCCTAATGCATGCGCTACAAAAACAGCTACCCGCTGTCATTCAGCGTGGTGAAGCGTGGCAGTTTGAGCACGCCTTACTTTCAAGCTATGCGGAGATATTAGCCAGCCTTGTCTTACATTATAAAAAGCCCGTTATCGCTGTATTACCAAACGACAAAGAATTAGAAATCGTTGCATCGCTTTGTCATTTCATTGCGCCAACAATAGAAGCGTTGCGCCTACCTGCTTGGGACACACTGCCCTATGATCGTGTATCTCCCAGCGCACAGATTTTATCGCAACGGGTGGCGACACTAAGTAGTTTAAGCTTAGAAAAACGCCCACTGATACTACTTACCACCGTGAATGCGGCCAGCCAATATTTGCCACCACCTGCCACATTTAGAAATAATCATTTTACGATTACATCAAACAGCACACTCAATCGAGATGCATTACTGAAGTTTTTAAGTGCACAAGGTTACCAGCGTGTTGGTAAAGTGATGGAAGCGGGTGAATACGCCATTCGCGGTAGTATTATTGATATCTTCCCTTCTGGCGCTGAAAACGCCGTGCGTATCGATTTATTTGGCGATGAGGTAGAAAGCCTCAAGTACTTCGACCCGCTCACGCAAATCAGTGACACTATCTGCACGAAACTAGAATTACTTCCCTTAGGCGAAGTGCAGTTAAGTGAAACGACGATTGAACATTTCCGTAGTGGCTACCGCGAATTATTTGGCGCCGTCACGCGCGAGGATCCGCTCTATGAGTCCATCTCCCAAGGTCGCATGACAGCAGGCATGGAGCACTGGCTACCATTATTTTATGAACGCCTCGTACCACTGAGTGATTACTTGCCCGACGCAATCTGGTGCCTACATTATGACACGCCCGCCATCATCGAAGAACGCGGCGAAGCGATTCGTGATTACTATGCGGCGCGCCAACTTCATGCCAAATCGAAAGACGAAACGCCTTATCACCCTATCCCGCCTGAGCGCCTATTTATTATGGCGGAATCATGGAATAGCATGCTGGCCGCTAGCCCCACTATCACACTCACGCCTTTTGCAGCAGCGGGAAAGAATACGCTCAGTCTTCCTTATGGTGCAACGCCACTGCTAGGCAAACGCCTATTCAATGAGGCGTGTGATTATGTGAAAGGGTTGGTACCACCAGCCGTTATTGCTTGCAATTCGCAAGGTAGCCTTGAGCGCATTGATAAAATGCTCACTGAGCATGGGATTATCACACAGCGCATTGAACATTTTAGCGACGTTGGTACAGGTATTCATTTAGCGATTATCCCAATTGAACACGGCTATAGCACACCGCACTACCACCTACTGAGCGAAGAAGATTTACTGGGTGAGCGCATCATCCGTACCCAAAAGAAACGTAAAAAGAGTGAAGCATTTTTACTCGAGGCAGCGGCTTTTGAAGTGGGCGAACTTATCGTTCACAAAGAACATGGCATTGGCCGCTTTGAAGGTCTCTTCACCGTTGAGGTAAATGGCAAGAAACAAGACTGCCTGAAACTAACCTATGATGGTGGCGATAGACTTTTCCTACCTGTCGAGAACATCGATCTCGTCAGCCGATTTGGCGATGGCGAAGGTGTTGCGCTCGACAAGCTCGGCGGCGTCGCATGGCAAAAACGTAAATCTGGCCTCAAGAAGCGCTTACGTATGGCAGCAGAGGCATTGCTCAAAATTGCCGCCGACCGCGTCACCAAAACCGCCCCCGCATTTGAGCCAGATATTGGTAGCTACGATGAGTTCTGTGCGCGTTTCCCCTATACGGAAACGGAAGATCAACTCCAATCCATTGACGAAGTACGCGAAGATTTACGCAAAGGTTCGCCTATGGACAGGCTCATTTGCGGGGACGTAGGCTTCGGCAAAACCGAAGTGGCATTGCGCGCTGCCTTCATTACTGCGAGCAACAAACAGCAAGTAGCGCTGATTGCACCCACCACCCTGCTCGCTCGCCAACATTTTAAAACCTTCTCGGAGCGTTTTCGTGACCTTCCCTTCACGATTCGCCAACTCTCACGCATGGTGAGCGCCAAAGATATGGCCGAAACTAAGGCGATGCTCAAAGAAGGTAAGGTCGATATCGTCATTGGTACGCATGCACTGCTGGGGAGTGAAATCGGCTTTAAAGAATTGGGCCTGATGATTGTCGATGAAGAACAGCATTTCGGCGTGAAGCAAAAAGAACGCCTCAAAGAATTCCGTACCGATGTTCACGTGCTCACACTTTCCGCAACGCCAATTCCTCGCACGTTGCAAATGTCGCTTGCGGGCGTGCGCGAGCTGAGTCTCATCACCACACCACCTGTCGATAGACTCGCCGTGCGTACCTACGTGATGCCGTTTGACCCTGTAGTCACCCGTGAGGCACTACTGCGCGAATATCACCGTGGCGGCAAAAGTTTCGTGGTGACACCGCGAGTCAAATACATGGCCGAACTTAAACAAAAACTCGAAACATTAGTTCCCGAAATTAAATTCGCCGCCGCACATGGGCAAATGACCCCCGCACAGCTTGATACGGTCATGAACGAATTTTATGATGGTAAATATGATGTACTGCTTTCCACTGCCATCATCGAGTCGGGTATCGATATCCCAACCGCCAATACCATGATTATTGACCGCGCTGAGATGTTCGGCCTCGCCCAGCTTTACCAACTACGCGGGCGCGTAGGACGTAGCAAAACCCGCGCTTACGCCTATTTCACCCTGCCTCACCAAAAAACCCTCACGCGTGATGCTACGCGCCGCCTTGAGGTCATGCAGCAGCTGGATAGCTTGGGTGCAGGCTTCCAACTCGCTTCACACGATATGGATATTCGTGGTTATGGGAATTTGCTGGGCGAAGAACAATCCGGCCATATTCGCGAAGTGGGTATCGAGCTCTACCAAGCCATGCTGGAGGAAGCGATTAGTGACCTCAAAGCGCGCCGTAAAATTGGTGACGTCGAGGAGCGTGACTGGTCACCACAAATTAATTTGGGCATGTCGGTGTTAATTCCCGAAAATTATGTGGAGGATTTATCACTTCGCCTTAGCCTCTATCGCCGCGTGAGTGGCCTCAAAACGCATGAGGAAATTGAAGGCTTCGCTGCTGAAATGATTGACCGCTTCGGGCCGCTTCCTGTTGAGGTAGAGCATCTGTTCGGCGTATTGCGCATTAAGCAATTCTGCGTAGTCGCTAATATTGACCGTATCGACGCTGGGCCAAAGGGCGCGATCATTGCTTTCCATAAAAACCAGTTCCCTGCCCCCGAAAAACTTTTACTCCATATCAACAAGCACCCAACCCGCTATAAACTGCGCCCAGACCAAAAAATCGCCCTCATCGCTGATTTCAGCAAGGAAGGCAGCGCCATGGCGGGTATTACCGAGGCGGTTAAAGAAATTGCGGCCTTGGGCCAAACATCCACAGAAAAAGCGGCGTAAACCCGCAGAAACACTTGCAGCGAAGGCGTTTATGGCTATATTCGCCCCCCTATGAGTGACATGTTCAGCGCCAAATCTACCGCCAAGCTCAAAACCCAGAGCTACTCCGCCCAAGACATTGAAGTGCTTGAGGGGCTGGAGCCTGTGCGCCGCCGCCCAGGTATGTATATCGGCGGTAACGACGAAACGGCAATGCATCACCTCATCAACGAAGTCTTCGACAACTCGATGGACGAAGCCGTCGCAGGGTTCGCGACATGGATTGAAGTGGAATTAAAAGAAGGCAACGTCGTCGTAATTCGCGATAATGGGCGCGGTATTCCGATTGATCCACACCCTAAATTTCCTAAAGTCTCAGCGCTTGAGGTGATTTTGACAACGCTGCACGCAGGCGGAAAATTCAATGACAAGGTCTATCACACAGCGGGCGGCTTACATGGCGTGGGTATCTCAGTGGTCAATGCGCTCTCTGACCATTTAGAAGTCGAGGTTGCGCGCGAAGGCCAGCTCTATCGCCAAACCTATAGCCGCGGTACGCCGCAAGGTAAAATCAAGAACGTTGGCCAAATCAAAAATCGCCGCGGCACCACGGTAACTTTTCACCCAGATGCTGAGATTTTTAGCACCAAAGCAAAATATCGCCCTGAGAAAATCTATAAATTGATTCGCTCAAAAGCCTATCTCTTTCGCGGCGTTGAAATTCGCTGGAAGTGCGACCCAGCATTGCTCAGCGAAGGTGCGACAACACCCGCAGAGGATGTGATTCATTTCCCTGGCGGTCTGCGTGACTTCTTGCAACAAGAACTGCACGGTCAACCCATCGTTGGTGAAATGTTCACGGGCGACGCAGAACTAGCCGACGGTAAAGGCCGCGTAGAATGGGCAATCGCATGGCCTGTTCTTGAAGATGATGGTCACGCCTCGCTGTTTTGTAATACCATTCCCACACCGGATGGTGGCACGCACGAGCAAGGCCTACGCGCCGCGCTCAATAAAGGCGTCAAATCCTTCGGTGAAATGACCAAGAATAAGCGCGCGGGCCAAATCACCGCCGACGATATTATGCAAGGCACGATGACGATTTTATCGCTCTTCGTCAAAGACCCGCAATTCCAAGGCCAAACCAAGGACCGCCTAATGAGCCCCGAGGCTGTGCGTTTGGTGGAGAACGCCATTCGTGACCCGTTTGATCATTGGCTTTCGGGCAATCTCGAAAACGGTAATGCGCTGATTAATCATATCATCAGCAAGGCGGAAGATCGCCTGCGCCGCAAACAAGAAAAAAACATCAAGCGCCAGAATGTGACATCGCGCCTGCGCTTACCGGGCAAACTTGCGGATTGCACCCGCTCCATTCCACAAGGCACGGAAATTTTCCTTGTTGAGGGTGACTCGGCAGGTGGTTCTGCCAAACAAGCACGTATTCGTGAAACACAAGCAGTATTGCCGCTGCGTGGAAAAATCCTCAACGTCGCAAGCGCGACGAGTGAGAAAATTTATGCAAACCAAGAAATCAGCGATTTACAACAAGCGCTGGGTGTAAGCACCGGCAGCACCTTCAACATTAAAGACCTGCGCTATGAAAAAGTCGTGATTATGACGGACGCAGACGTGGACGGTGCACATATCGCCTCGCTCCTCATGACGTTTTTCTACCAACAAATGCCGGACTTGATTCGTATGGGTCATCTCTATCTTGCCCAACCGCCGCTTTATCGCATCACCGCAGGTGGCACGACCTATTACGCACAAGACGATGGGGAAAAAGCCAAGCTCATTGAGAAGCTTCAAGGTAAACATAAAAGCCGCATTGAAGTGGGTCGCTTCAAGGGATTGGGTGAGATGACCGCACCACAGCTCAAAGAAACGACGATGGACCCCACCAAACGCACGCTACTCAAAGTCATGATTGCCGAAGATAACGTGGATGCGACAGCAGAGCGTGTGAATCAACTTATGGGCAAAAAACCTGAACTGCGTTTCCAATTTATTCGTGAACAGACCGAACTTTACGGCGATAAATTCAAAGAAGCGTTGGACGTTTAAACGTCACCCAATAGCTTGGCGATTTCTTCAGGGCTGAGGGGCTTGTCGCCCGTATCTTCTGTTTCAACTGGCGCAGATACTTCGTGTGCTAGTGGCGCAGTTTCCATAGTGGGAGCAGGCGCTTTCGTTAAAGTCGGCGCAGTCTCTGGCACATTCTGCAATGTTTTCATTCCATCTCGGCGCGAAATAACACTCGCACTCGGTGTTTTTTTGAGGTGTAAATCGGCAAGTGCTACATTGATAAAATCTTCTGCGACCTTTGCTGCCACTTCATTCACAAAGGCTTTGATATCAGGCTTTATGGTCGGCATGGGAACACGCTCAGTCGATTCCTCCATCAGCACCACACCCTTATCTACCGAAGCATTGGCGGTTGGCACGTCACGAACCACTTTATAAGGGTCTTTTACACCTGAAATACGAATCGCCATAAGGGCGCTCTCGGCAATCACCGCAATATATTCACTAGAAGATTGATAGACACGATAGCGCACACGCGTTGGGTCCGAGAAATGGCCATGCTTGAGCGTGAGAATCTCAAGATGCTCAGGGCGTGCTTTCATTATTCGGCCTTCCAGCGCATACCGCCTAAGAGGAAAGCAACTCCCTGCTCTCCCGCTTTAGCAAGCGGCAGCACGCATGAACGATACTTAATCAGCAATCCATTTTTGTTGGTAAACGCATCGTCCACATAGACAGGCTGAGCAGAAACCGTCACCTCCTGAAAGGTACGAAATAACGGCTCAGGATGCGGATAAATTAGGGATTCACAAATCTCACGGCTCGTTAGATTTTCACCATACGCTTCGACCAGCGCATCGCCGAGATAGTCATAGGCAAAGTTGCCATCCCCCACACGCACGAGGAAGCAATTTTGCCAAATTCCTAATAAATCGTCGGGGTTAATATCGGATTCAAGCGGCATGGCGCGCCCATTAGCTACGCGATACCAATAATCCATGAGCTGCTCATGCAAGCGATGTAATTTGGGTATTTCTGCAAGTTCCATGTAATCAATATAGCACGAAAAGGCGGCTTATCCATGGGTTTTGAGAATTTCACCCGCCAAATAGAGCGAACCAGCCACCAACACATGCGCCGATGTCACATTCTGCGCTTTAAGATAGGCATAGAGTGCGGGCATGTCAGCCATACCGCGCACGTGCTTTGCCCCCGCCATCTGCGCCTCATGGGCTAATGCTTCTGGGCTAAATGAACCGGTCTCTTGCATAGAAACGCAAATAACTTCTTGCATATGTGGCGCGAGAATATTCATCCATTCTTTGGCACGTTTGCGCTGCATCATAGCACAAACGAGAATCACCGATTTGCCCTTAGACCATTGGGCTAGTGCGTGAGCCGCGTGAGCATTATGCCCACCATCCAATACCACATCTCCGCGACTACCCCATGCATCCACCAGTGGGCCGTAGGTAAGTTTCTGCAACCGCGCTGGCCAATGCGCATGTGTCGCACCTTCATGAATAGTAACCTCCCTCAACCCCAATGCATGCGCCGCCGCCGCTGCAACCGATGCATTCAAATACTGATGCACACCAGAAAGATTAGGCTTAAGCGTATCATCAACTGCCGCAAAGCTAAGTGATGCACCAATATTTCGTGCATATTCGCTGAATAATGTCTCAACTTCGCTAGCCTGTGGCGCACTAATGCATGGCACATTCGGGCGCATGATCGCTGCCTTTTCTGCTGCAATCTTGGTGATGGTATCACCAAGATATTCCATGTGATCCATCGCAATCGGCGTAATCACCGTCAATATTTTGGGCGTAACATTCGTGGCATCCAGCCGCCCACCCATGCCTGTTTCGAGTAATAGATAGTCGGCGTCAGACTGCGTGAAACATAAAAAAGCTGCAGCCGTAATACGTTCAAACACAGTGATTGCGTGGCTTTTTTCAGCGATTGCGACCTTTTCTAACGCCTCACAAAACACATCATCATTCACTTCGCGACCCGCCAATACAATGCGCTCATGATAGCGCAGCAAATGGGGCGAAGTATACACATGCACGCGCTTGCCTGCCGCCTCCAGCATCGCGCGCAAAAAGGCAATCGTCGAACCCTTACCATTCGTACCCGCCACGTGAATCGTGGGTGGTAGACGCTGCTCAGGGTTGCCGATCACATCAAGCAAAGCCTGAAATCGCGTCAGCGTTAAATCAATCCCCGCTATGGCAACAGGCTTCTCAATCAATATCTGGGCATGATTGTTCATAATCCGTAATGCCCTGCTACATCGTGAATACGAATCATATCAACACCCTGCGCAGTAAGTTGCCTAGAAATAGCAAGGGTTGCGGCATCGCGCTCCTCCATCGGCACTTCTAGAAACGACTTACGCGAATGGCCCATCAGCCATCGCCCACCACTGGCTTTGAGTTCGCTAAATCGCTCAATCAACACACGCGACTGCGCAGACGTTTTACCAAATCCTATACCACAATCAAAAATCAAGCGTTGCTCAGCAATTCCAAGCGTCAGCATGCGTGATTTCCATTCCAACACTTCTGCAATCGGATCAGCATTAACTGGTAAAGTTACACCCTTATCAGCCGGAATCGTCAGCGAATGCATGACCACCACGTCACATAATGCATCTTTTAACAACGCAATCATAGATGCGTCATTCAATCCTGAAACATCATTAATCATATCCACGCCCATTGCCAGTGTGCGCTCTGCCGTTTGCCAGTGACGTGTATCAATGCTGATTGAAACACGCTGCCGCGCTGGATGCTGTATAATCCCGCCAAGCGGCACTTCAAGCCGCGCCCATTCTTCCTCATGGGTAAGCGACGTTGCATTCGGGCGCGTTGATTCTGCGCCAACATCAATGCTATCCGCACCATCATGAACCAATTGTTCAAAACGCGTAACCACAGCATCTGTTTCAAGCGTTCCGCCATCCGAAAAGGAATCGGGCGTGATATTCAAAATTCCCATCAATTGCGTGCGCTTGTTCCATGGGCGCGCCTTGATTGTTGGCAATTGAGCTATAAGCGCGTCGATATTAGGCCAGCTTGGTGCAATCTCACGCAGGGGCAACAACACAAAATCACGCGAATGAATGCCCGCATGTGGCAATTGCAATTCTACGGTTTCAAGGCGCATCGTACCATACGCTAGAATATCAATATCCAATTCACGTGGCGCCCAACGCCCACGATCTTTTCGGCCTGCTGCTGCCTCGATCCGTTTAACTTCAACTAAGAGCGATTCAGGCGACAAATCACTCGTAATTTCCAACACCTGATTCAAAAACGGCTTGTTCCAAGCGGTAGGCGCAGCTTCAGGCAACAAAGCGGGTGATTCATAAACAGTTGATTCCGCAACGATATTGAAGTGCTGCTTAACCAACGCCAGATAGGCAGCGCGATCGCCGATATTACTGCCAATTCCGAGATAGATTCCGCGCATATCAATCTGACGCGATGATACGCGCGTCGGCGGGCAGATCGCTATAGGTAAACGCCGTGCCGCCTTGAAGATTAGGAATGGGTGCGGCCACTTTGTGTAAATGCACCCATAGCTTGACGTCAGGTCCTGAAAGCTCATCAGTCGCGCGTCGCAGTGCTTCGTAACATTGCATGGCCATATATTCAATAAGGCGAAACTCTTGACCATCGACCAATTCTTTGAGCACTCGCGTCGTCACTTCATAGTCAATAAAACG
>JBMOEL010000040.1:0-14201 GCA_049314715.1 Rickettsiales bacterium | reverse complement strand
TTTTTTCACAGTAACCGCAATGTGCCCTCCTTTTGGTGTAAACTTCACGGCATTCGATAGGAGATTCAGCAATACCTGTTTGAGTTTCTTGCTATCGGTCACCATTACAAAGTGCTGGCTTGGCAAGTCTTCCACCAACATGACCTGTGCGGTTTCGGCGCGTGGCATCACCATGCGTAAGCTATTGCGGATGATTTTACCCAAATCATGCTCTTCCCAATTGACCTCAAGTTTACCGGCTTCGGCTTTAGAGTAATCGAGAATATCATTAATAAGGCTCAGCAGATGCTTACCCGAACTATGAATATCATCAATAAATCCTTGGTGCGCTGTGTCGAGCAAATGGCGCGCTTCGTTTTTGATGATATCCGAAAATCCAATGATGGCAT
The DNA here is from genome assembly GCA_049314715.1 of Rickettsiales bacterium. Classification (GTDB taxonomy): domain Bacteria; phylum Pseudomonadota; class Alphaproteobacteria; order Rickettsiales; family UBA3002; genus JAFLDD01. The sequence goes on along the minus strand of JBMOEL010000040.1, from coordinate 13,812 downwards.
TGAGTGGTGTGCGCAATTCATGGCTGATATTCGCCAAGAATTGTGACTTATCGCGGCTTTGTGCCTCCGCCGCACTGGCCGCTGCGGTCAATTCCAAATTCACTTCATGCTGACGCGAAATAATGGCTTCCGCGCGGCTTGCCGTGAACATTAAAATACCAATAATCACGAGGAATGCGATAATCACCGCGCCGCTAATCAGCCACTGCATGTGGGCCAAGCTCTCTTTAATTGGTGTGATGTCGCTATAGATTTCCACTAGCGCTTCAGGGATGCATTTAGGTAATGGAGTCTTCGCGCAGAGTGCGCGATCGCTTTCCACAAACTCTGGCTTCATGATGGGGATGATGGATTGTATGATAAGTTTTGGTGTTGCCGCGTCAGGGCTACCCGTCATGAATGCGGTATCCAGCACACGACTTGCTATCTGGCCACGCTGAATTTGTGGCACATTAAATAACGTTACACGGTTTGTACCATCACTCGTTACATAGGCTTTGGTGGAGCCAAAATAAAGCTGGCGTACATCTGGTGAGAAAATCGTCACTTTCGCTACGGATTGTTTCGCAAAAAATTTCTGTGCGTCTGCCATAAACGCCGCTGCAACTTCTGGATCGCGCCCGCCCGTCATATTCAGTGGGTGTTTGCGCCATATCGCATGGGTAAAGCTATCAATGTCCGCCACATGTTCGGCCTGAGTATAAGAGACAAACTCGTCGCGCATCATCCCCGTAAACATCATGCTCAAGGCAATCGCGCCTGCAACGACGACGACCAAACTAATGACCGAGAAATAGCGAAGGTAGGAAAACATGGCCCTAACTGTAGCAATATCGAGGGCCATGACAACCCCAAACTACTCTAAGTGTCTGAATTATGTGGTTTTGCAAGGGATTGTGGCCCTGCAATAGTGCTTGACACGCGCCCTCAACCGATTTAGACAGTGCGCCCTATTTAAGAAAAACCTGTAAGGCAAACAAGCGAGCGATTTATGGCAATGAAACGTACCTACCAACCCAGCAAGCTGATTCGTAAACGTCGTCACGGCTTCCGTTCGCGCATGTCAACCGTTGGTGGCCGCCGCGTGCTGGCTTCCCGTCGTGCCAAGGGTCGCAAGTCCCTTTCGGCGTAAGCTGCTGCCTGTTGTGGCAGGCTCTCAAACATCGTTGAAGATTGCGCGCATCACGAAGCGCCCTGATTTTTTGCGCGCCAATGCAGGCAAGAAAGCGGTGTGTGGTGCAGCGATTATCCGCATGATTGTCTCTGCCGAACCTAAACCAGATACATGCCGCGTAGGTTTTACAGTAAGTGGTGCATGCGGTAATGCCGTGATGCGTAATCGTATTAAACGCCGTTTGCGTGCGGCAGTTGCTAAGCTCTGGCCAACCCATGCGCGCGCAGGGTTTGACTATGTACTGATTGGCAGAGCAGGCAGCGAAACGATGGACTATCAATCGATTCTCGATGAATTGAGTAAGAGCCTACGGAAGCTACATGGCTAGGTTGTGTGGACATTCATTTTACCTTGTTTCGCGGTAGAAGATTTTGGTTTTTGCTCGGAGCGGACTGCGTCGCATAGCCGCAGCATACGCGCAAAGGACGCGACACAGCAAAAACCAAAATGTCCGCCGCCCAATTAGGTTCGGCGGAAATGGCATATTGCAGCGTCGCAAGGCTTTGATGTATGAATCACTACATCATGCAGCCTTGCTTCTTGCACTACGCCATTTCCGACTCGAACGAAAAAGGTGAAATGAATGTCCACACAACCTAGGCTGCTGACACTCTTTTTCAAAGCGATGATACGCGTATATCAATTAGCTATCTCGCCCTTCACACCGCCTGCATGCCGCTTTTTGCCAACCTGCTCTGAATATGCAGCTCAGGCCATCAAAGTACATGGTGCTTGCGCTGGTGGTTGGCTTGCCCTAAAACGCATCGCACGTTGCCACCCATGGGGCGGCAGCGGTATTGATAACGTACCAGAAAAGCACGAAAAATAATATGTTTGCACCCAATCAACCTGGCCAAGGCCCTGATATCAAAAACCTCGTCATCGCGCTTGTATTATGCACCGCGATTATGGGCGCCTGGCAATATTTCTATGAACGTCCGCGTATCGAAGCACAGCGTATTGCAGCAGAGAAAAATGCACTGAAAGAAACCGCTAAAGCGCCTGTAGTTGATACGAGAGTCGAGCATGTAGAAGCCACTGAGGGTGATGATGCACCACGTTTGCCAATCCGCTCGGATGCATTGCATGGCACGATTAACCTCAAGGGCGGGCGATTTGATGATTTAACCTTGGCGAATTATCGCGAGACGCTGGAGAAAGGATCACCCGAAGTGCGCCTCTTCAACGAACGTAGTAGTAGCGTCCCCTATTTTGCCGAATTCGGTGTACTGCCTGCTGAAGCACATATTGCCGCGCCAGATAGTAATACGTTATGGCAATCGGGTGGCCGCTCGCTCAGCCCGGAGCACCCCGTCACGCTCGAATGGCAAAGTGGTGGTTTGAAATACGAAAAAACCATTCGCATGGATGAGCATTATATGTTCACCATTACGCTGACCGTCGTTAACGATACGAATGAATCGCTGACATTTTTCCCTTATGGACTTATTAACCGCACCTATGCCGACACCTCGAAACACATGTATATTTTGCATGAAGGGCCGCTGGGCGTATTTAATAATGAACTCAAAGAAATCAGCTATAAATCCCTGCGCGAAGACGGACCAACCAAACTTAAAGACAATAAAGGCTGGCTGGGTATTACCGATAAATATTGGTTGAGCGCAATTATTCCCGACAAAAATGAAGCATTTGATGCCAACTTCCGCCACATCACGCGTGACGATAAGGATGCTTATCAAATCGATGCGCGCGGTGAGTCATTTACCGTTGCGGCAGGTAAAAGCCATAGCGTGACTATGCACATGTTTGCTGGAGCCAAGAAGGTCGCGCTGCTTGATGAATATGTAACAAAATACGACATACCCTTATTTGATCGTGCCGTGGATTTTGGGAAACTTTATTTCCTCACCCGTCCGATGTTTTCACTGCTGACGTTCTTCCAATCCCACGTCGGTAACTTCGGCATCGCGATTTTATTGCTCACGGTGACCATTAAACTCATCATGTTCCCGCTCGCCAATAAATCCTACACGAGCATGAGTCAGATGAAACTACTCACTCCTAAAATGCAGGAAATACGCGAGAAATTTTCCGATGATAAAATGAAGATGAATCAAGAAATCATGGAAATGTATAAGCGCGAGAAAGTGAATCCGCTTTCGGGCTGCTTGCCGATTTTGATACAGATTCCTGTGTTTTTTGCACTCTATAAAGTTTTATTCGTCACGATTGAAATGCGCCAAGCACCGTTTTTTGGCTGGATTCATGACCTTTCTGCGATGGATCCAACCAATCTCTTTACCGTGTTTGGTCTTTTGCCTTGGGACGCGCCGAGCTTCCTGCACCTAGGTGCGTTGCCTATCATCATGTGCGCGACGATGGTGCTGCAACAAAAACTCAACCCCAAACCGACCGATGAAATTCAGGCAATGGTCATTGGCTACATGCCTTATATTTTCCTTTTCCTCTTTGCGACATTCCCTGCAGGTTTGGTGCTGTACTGGGCATGGAACAACACGCTATCGATTGCACAGCAATGGTTGATTCAGCGCCGTCTAGAGAAGAAGGGGCTGCGGCCTAAGAAAGCATGAACGAGTTTCCGCTCTTCGCCAAACATGTCGAGTTTGTAGCGGGCGTTGCGGAGCTTGAACAGTTGCCGACCTTCACCTTGCCCGAGGTCGCGTTTGTTGGTCGCTCCAACGTTGGCAAATCGTCGCTGGTGAATGCGCTCGTCGGGCGCAATAGTCTGTGTCGTACATCATCAACACCGGGTCACACGCGCCAGCTCAATTTCTTTAATCTCGACGAAACGCTGATGCTGGTGGATGTTCCAGGCTATGGCTATGCCAAAGCCCCCAAGAAAGATATTGCACGCTGGCAGGGTGTCTTGTTCTCCTACCTGCGCGGCCGTCGCGAATTACGCCGTGCCTTCGTGTTGATTGATTCACGACATGGCATTAAACCGCCAGACATTGAGATGTTCAAACTGCTTGATGATGCAGCGGTGAGCTATCAAGTGGTACTGACCAAATGTGATAAAACCTCCGCCACAGACCTTGAAAACTATAAGGAATTAGCCCTTAAGCACTTGAAAAAGCACCCAGCAGCGCATCCGGGCATCGTCGCAACCAGTGCGGAGACAAAACTTGGCATTGACGCGCTCCGACAGTGCGTTATAGACGCGATTCAAGGATAAGGGACGCCGCATGGAAATTAAGTCGCTCAAGACCAAAGAACTGTTACTCCGCACCGCCAAGACGGTCAGCGAAGCACTGCCCTATATTCAGCGCTTTGGTGGCAAGACCTCCGTGATTAAATATGGTGGCCATGCGATGGGCGACGAGCGCACCGCCGAGACCTTCGCGCGCGACATCGTCATGCTCAAGACCATTGGGATTAATCCAGTCGTCGTGCATGGTGGTGGCCCACAAATTGGCGCGATGCTGGAGCGTCTTAAAATCCAAAGTTCTTTCGTCGATGGTTTGCGCGTGACTGATCAAGCTACCGTCGAAATCGTTGAGATGGTGCTTTCAGGAACCATCAATAAGCAAATCGTGACTGCGATTAACCAAGCAGGCGGTACCGCCATTGGTCTTTCGGGCAAAGACGGTGAATTGATTAAAGCGCAGCAATTGCGCCGCACGAAAAAAGATCCTGATTCAAATATTGAGAAGGTGCTTGATTTAGGCTTTGTCGGTGAGCCAACCATAGTGAATCCGAAGGTACTGGAGAATATCACGGCATCAGGCATGATTCCCGTGATTGCACCAATCGGTATGGGCCCAAATGGTGAGACGTTCAATATCAATGCCGATACGGCAGCAGGTGCCATCGCTAGTGCGCTTAAAGCCGATAAGCTAATGATGCTGACCGATGTGGCGGGTATTCTGACGAAGGACAAACAGCTCATCAGCGAAATCAATGCGCAGGAAATCGACGCGTTATTGGCGGACGGTACCATCACGGGCGGTATGATTCCGAAAGTCGAAACCTGCGTGGATGCATTGCGCGCCGGTGTGAATAGCGCCCATATTCTCGATGGTCGCATCCCGCACGTCTTGTTGATTGAGGTATTTACGGCGGGTGGCGCTAGTACTATGATTAAATCGGCGTAGCTAGCGCACCAAATTCACTCACCAACGCTTCATATAAATCCCGCTTGAACGGCACGATGATATCGGGAAGTGTTTCAATCGGCACCCATTTCCATTCCGAAAATTCAGGATTCTCTCCTGCAATATCAATGTCCGACTCATCGCCATCAAGTCGCATGGCGTACCACATTTGCTCTTGGCCGCGATAACGCCCTTTCCAAATGATAGGCACGAGTTCATCTGGCAAATCATAGTGTAGCCAGTCCTTCGACTCGGCGAGAATCGTTGCGTGATTGGTGCCGATTTCTTCTTTAAGCTCACGAAATGCAGCCTCACGCGGTGCCTCATCTTCGTCGATACCGCCTTGCGGCATTTGCCATGCTTCCGATGTCATATCGATGCGCTTGGCAACAAACACCAAGCCATCCGCGTTGAACAGCATGATGCCGACACCTTTGCGATAAGGCAAATCAGTGCGTGCCATGTTAATGTCCGCTGGATTGAGCAGGCTTAGCTTCCGTGCCGCCGCCATGGCCTGATGCTTCTTTAGGTGCAGCTGCTGCATCACCGGGTTGCAACATCGGCGCAGGGCGCAAAATAACCGCGCTAAGCGGCGCGAGTTCAACACCTTCATGCGTGCCGCGTTTGAGCCAGTCTTTGACCAAAATCAATGTCTGCGGGCGCGCATGCAGCAACACAATAAGTTGTCCGCGCTCTTTTGCGCTATCCATTAAACCCGCAAGCTTACTTTTAATGACCGATGCATTGGGCACATCGTCGAGCACCACATCACTTTTGGCGAGTATTGTGCGAATAGTTTTATCGCCACTAAGCTCGTTGATGGTGCGCTTTGGATGTGTGCTGAGCGCAATCAGTCCGCGCGCATTAAGCTCCTTAAGTGTACTGGCAAATATCGTAGGTGTACCGCTGAGGGTTTCGTCGCTCGGTAAAATAACACCCACTGCACCTACGATACTGCGCAAAACATGCTTCAAGCGCTTCTCAAAGCTATCAGGTGTCAGGGTTGCAATCAGCCCAAGTGGGCCTGGGTCATCTTGCGGATAGCCTTCAGTTTGCACCGGAAGATCAATCCACACTTCATGACCATCATTGCGCGCCGATTCAATTGCTTGCGTGAGTGATTCACCGTAGGGAGAAAACGCAAAGCTCACGTCTGGCGGTAATTCCTGTGCGAGTGATTGCATATCACTGCTAAAGCCAAGACCAAGCACAACGAGATGAATGGTGGCCACATCATCTTTGCGAACATAGTTGCGCGCATAGAGCATGGCGGGTGTTACGTCTTTGCCCTCACCGCGTTTAGGAAGCGCGCCCTCCGGCGTGATTTCAGAGACTTCAGGTGCGGGGGCGCTCATCAGGCTATCTTTGGTGCGCGCGACGGTGGTGACGCGCGTTCCACCGGTTGCAGTCATTAGTTCAGGCGCATCATCAGGCAGCACCTCTTCACTGGCTTCATTGCTTGGCTGCACCGGCTCGGTTGGATGCGGCACGTCCCCTTCTGGTGCAATAGGTTTTTCCGCAGGTGCTTTGGGCGGCGCTATTTTCTCAGCCTTACCCACATCAAACGTTTCGGGGGGAGATTCTTTTTGGCTGACAGCTTTCGGTCGGTCTGCACCGCTAACAGCGCCTGTCTTGGGGTCAATCACTACACGCTGTTGAACCTGCAGCGCGTGGGTAGTTTGCTGCGCGGAAACGCCGACAAGATCAATGACCGTACTGAATATACCGAGCGCCAGTAGTACCGTAAGGCCGACCCATACATAGCGGCCAGAGGGAACATTTGAGTTAAGACTACCAAGCCGTACTTTCATTACTGCACGCGAAGCGTATGAGGTTCTGTCGCTGCTGTGGTGGTGTTGGACTGCGATTTAAGCGCACCATAAATCGACACAGCGCGAATCAAATCCAAGGCGCGGCTAAGCTGATAATCATCTTTCGCACTTAACTCGCCCAACTTCTTGCCCGTCTCTTTTTCTTTACGTTTCTCAAATTTTTCCTGCTCTTTATTAATTAGGTGGCGCGGCAAATTCGCTTCAGAAAGCATTTCCTGCTTCTTCTCGATTTCTACCTTCGCCTGCTGCACTTCAATATCGGGCACAATACCTTCCGCCTGAATCGAGGTGCCTGACGGCGTATAATAACGTGCGGTCGTCAAGCGAATCGCCCCATGATCTTTAATCGGAATCACGGTTTGCACGGAACCCTTACCAAAAGATTTCATGCCTAATACAATCGCCCGCTTGTGATCACGCAGCGCGCCCGCCACGATTTCTGATGCAGACGCCGAACCTTCGTTGATAATCACCACGAGTGGCAAGCCGTGGGTAAGATCGCCTTCCGTCGCGCTATAACGTTTGGATTCTTCGGGTTTGCGCGAACGCGTCGAGACAATTTCACCGCGCTCCAAGAATGCGTCAGACACTGCAATCGCTTGATCCAAAAGGCCACCCGGATTGTTACGTAAATCTAACACCACACCTTTGAGTTTCTTGCCAATGGCTTTCTCTTGTTTCTCGATTTCTGACTTCATCATATCGTACGTAGTTTCGGTAAAACTATTGATACGAATATACGCGACATCTTCTTCCGCACGCGAACGCACCGCTTGGATTTTAATGACAGCACGCGTGAGTGTTACTTTAAATGGCTCTTTCTCGCCTTCACGCAATACCGTCAACTCCACTTTCGTATCCACAGGCCCACGCATTTTCTCAACCGCTTCCGAAAGGCTCAAGCCCATCACAGGCGTTTCATCAATCTGGCTAATGAAATCATTGGGCTTAAGCCCTGCTTTTGCTGCGGGTGTTTCATCGATTGGTGATACCACTTTTACCAATCCGCTATCCATGGTTACTTCGATACCAAGGCCGCCAAATTCGCCTTTGGTCTGCACTTGCATCTCTTCGAATTGCTTTTCATTCATATAGCTGGAATGCGGGTCGAGTGAGGTGAGCATGCCATTCAATGCAGATTCGATGAGTTTTTCATCCGTCACTTCTTCGACGTAATCACTACGTACGCGGTCAAATACATCACCGAATAAATTCAGCAACTCATAGGTGCTGGTTTCTTTTTCTGGCGTAGATGCCATCGCCACAGGTGAAAGTGTCGTGAAAGCGAGCAGGGTAGTGGCAAGTAGTGAGAGATGTTTCATAGTATCCTTTTTCTGCCTACTGACGTGCGAGGCTGGATGGAAGCTTAGCGAACCAGCGCGCTGGGTCAATAGTCTTGCTGTTTTGTCTGAGTTCTACATAGAGTTCGCTAGACCCTGTGGTTGGCATGGCACCTAAAGGCTCGCCCGCTCTAACGCCCTGATTCAGTCCTACATCCACCCTGCCAAGCCCCGCTAGCAGCGAGATATAGCCATTATCGTGACGTAGTAACACCATTGACCCATAATCGCGGAATGGCCCTGTAAACACCACCTCTCCATCATGTGGTGCAACAACCGTGCCACCTGTTCGCCCGCCAAACACCATGCCGCGCCATGTCTCATTCGCATTTTTCTTTTGGCCAAAACGGTGCAGCACCGTTCCCGCAACAGGTGCGCGGCCACCACCCTCGCTCATCCGCCTAAGTCCTATGGCTGCGGGCGGTTTAGTGTCCAGTTTAGCAATGAGTTCCTGCACCGTCTTGGCTTGCTTGGATAAGGCTGCAACACGTGCTTTCTCCTGCGCGTAATCACCACGCAGATCTTTGAGTAACGCTTGGCGTTTACCGACTTCGCTGGCCAGTTTGGCCTGTTCCTGCTTCAGGCGGCCCTGATCCTCTTTGACGGCACGATTAGCCGCCTCCGCGCGCGCTCGAATGACTGACAATCGTTTGATTTCACTTGATAATTCGGCTGCCTTTTTGGAAAGACTCGCGCTCGTGGCTTCCATCACCGCGGCCGTGCGCATCATGTGTTGCATGTTTTCGGGTTTAGTAAAATAGGCGGTGGTGGGTAATTCGCGCATTCTGAGTAAGCTGCGAATGGTGCGGCTATAGTCGCTTTTACGTGTCGTATAATCTGCCTCTGCTGCCTTCAGCTCACGCGAGACGTTGGCAAGCTCGCGCTCGCGCTGGCTGAGGCGTGCTTCCGCCCACTGCACTTCTTTCGCAATGCTGCTGGCCTTATCTTGCAGCGCCCCAACCGCCTTGCTGTTTTGTTGGATGGTGCCTGCAAGTTGCTCGGTTTTCGTTTTGGATTGGTGGAGCGATTGTTGCAGTTGCTTGAGCTTCTCTGCCTCGCTTGCGCCAAACGCAATAGCAGGCACCAGCACCACTAGAATGCTAAGCCGCCTTAACATTGAATGTTCCAATCAGGTTACGCCCTGTCATTTCTGCGGGTTGCGGTAATCCCAGTAGCGCCAATAGGCTGGGTGCGACATCGCATAATCTGCCTTCAGGCAAATCAATTTTCTGATGTTTGAACATCGTGCCCACTAGTACAAATGGCACCAGATTAAGCGTGTGTGCGGTGTGCGGCTGGCCGCCTTCATCATCATGCATACATTCCGCATTGCCATGATCGGCGGTGATAATCATCGCGCCATCTTTGGCTTCGACCGCTGCAATCAATCTACCCACGCAGGTATCCACCGCATTTACGGCTTTTTTCGCGGCTTCAATATCGCCCGTATGCCCGACCATATCGGTGTTCGCATAATTCACGATAATCACGTCGAACTTCTCCGATTCAATCGCTTCGACCAATTGATTGGTCACTTCGTAAGCCGACATTTCAGGTTGCTCGTCATACGTCGAAACCTTAGGGGAGGGGACAAGAATGCGCTCTTCGCCCGCAAACGGTTCTTCGCGACCACCACTGAAGAAAAAGGTAACGTGCGCATATTTTTCGGTCTCGGCAATACGCAACTGTTTCATGCCCGCATTGGCGATCAATTCGCCAAAATTATTGGCCAGTGTTTGCGGCGGGAAGAGTGCAGAAATCATTGGTTTCAGCGCATCGCTATATTCGACCATACCAAGCGTGGCGGCAAACGTGATGCGTTCCAACCGACCAAAACCGTTGAATGCGGGGTCGATGAGCGCATGGAGAATCTCGCGTGCGCGATCGGCGCGGAAATTCGCCATCAGCAACCCATCACCGTCTTTCATGCCCTTGTAATCACCAATCACAGTGGGGTTGATGAACTCATCATGAATATCGAGGCGATAACTATTTTCAATCGCCTCTAGCACACTACTTGCTTCGCTGCCTGTGCCCAGTGCGATAGCATTATAGGATTTGCTCACACGGTCCCAACGCTTGTCGCGATCCATCGCAAAATAGCGGCCTGACGCCGTGCCGAAGCGAATATTCGCCGTGCCCGAAATTTCGTGCATGAAGCGGTTCACATAGCCGATGGCGCTTTGTGGCGGTGTGTCGCGCCCATCCAGAAACGCATGAATGACGACAGGCACGCCCGCAGTAGCGACGATGTTTGCTAAGGCTGCAATATGGTGCTGGTGCGCATGTACACCGCCATCCGACATCAAGCCCATCAAGTGACAGGCGCCGCCCGATTGTTTGAGTGCCGCAATAAACTGTGCAAGCTGCGCGTCTTTGGCGAGTGTACCATCTGCAATCGCTTTATCGATGCGCGGTAAGTCCTGCATCACGATACGACCTGCGCCAATATTCATATGCCCGACCTCGGAATTACCCATTTGTCCTTGTGGCAATCCCACATGCTCTTCCGATGCATTGATAACACCGTAAGGATACTGCGTGCGCAAGCTATCCCACACAGGGGTGGAAGCCTGCATGATTGCATTATGCTCGCGCTCGGTGCTTTCGCCCCAGCCATCCAGAATGCAAAGAACTACGGGTTTTGGTCGGTTCATGGGTAGGGTTTTAGCATCACCGCGCCGCGGTGCAACTAATCAATGACCCGTGTGATACGGGTGCCCCTGAATAATCGTGCTGGCGCGGAAAAGTTGCTCGGCGAGCATCACCCGCATCAGCTGGTGTGGCCAGGTAACCCCACCAAAGGCGATGGTTTTCTTCGCTTTCTTCAATAGTGCAGGGTCGAGCCCGTCTTGCCCGCCAATGGCGAATAGAAGCTGCTTCACACGCTCATTGCCCGCTTTTTGGATGAGCTTTGCAAGCTGCTCACTGGTGATATTCTCACCACCCTTGTCAAAAGCAATCAGCCAGCTATCGCCCGTAAGTAGCGCACCAATCGCATCGCCCTCGTGTTTCAGGCGTTCTGCATGAGGCAATTTCTCTGGTGCGTCTTTGAGTTCTTTGGTGGCAATGCCCCATTTCGTTTGCGCAAGATAGCGCTCGTAAAGTTCTTGCTCAGCGCCACGCTTCATTTTCCCAACTGCTGCGATGATGAATTTCATCGCATTAAAATGCAGAAACAGACCACATCTTCTCGATGTTGTACATGGAGCGCATTTCAGGGCGGAAGATATGGACAATCACATTGCCCGCATCAATGAGCACCCAGTCACCCGTATCTTGGCCTTCGGCATTCGCGTAGGAAAAACCGTTCTTTTTAAGTGCATCCAACACCAGATCCGCCAGCGAACTCACATGGCGACCGCCACGACCAGTCGCAACAACCATGTAATCCGCGAAGCTACACTTATCGCGCACGTCCAGCGCAATAATATCCTCTGCCTTATGCTCATCCAGCGTCGCGCTGATGCAGTTGCGGCATTTCTCGGCAGCACTGAGCGTAGGTTTTCGGACGGGAGCTTTTTTAGCGGTTTTAGGTGGTGTAGGGGATTTCTTTGTGACAGTGGTGGCGGGTTTCTTTTTTGTCATAGTTGCGGTTGAAATACGCATCTCCCTTAATGATTAGGTACGCTCATTATGCCGCAAAAACGCCTTCGCTCCAAGCGATTTTCTCAGCGCCGTAGCACTCTGTGGATGGCGCGGAATGCTGATATATGCCCATGCAGGAAGGGTTTTTACCCGTAAAAGCAGCCTGCTATTTGTGACGCGTTTGTGGCGATAGCGCAACGCAGCAAGACTGTGCAACGCAGAAAATGCGTAAGGTGCACGGTCGATAATCGCAATCGGCAATCGCGCAAAGATCTCTCGCCATGCCCGCCAGCGATGAAAATGCTGCAAGTTATCCGCACCCATCAGCCATACAAACTGCGTTCCACGCGCATGTTTTTGTAAGAATCTGATGGTGTCGATACTATAATAAAGTGCATTGCGTGCCTCTATATCCAGCACCTTGATGCGCGGGTGATTCGCTATTGCACGTGCGCTTACAAACCGAGCCTCATATTCGGCCAAATCGGTTTTTTTCTTGAGCGGATTATGGGGCGATACCAGCCACCATACCTCATCCAGCCCAAGACGTTTGATGGCTTCAAGCGTGATATGCAAATGCCCTTCATGCGCAGGGTTAAATGAACCGCCAAGAAGTCCAATTCTTCTCATTTTCGAACCGTCCCATCACCCTCGACTACATATTTATACGTCGTGAGTTGTGCCGCACCCACAGGGCCACGTGCATGTAAGCGACCCGTGGCAATACCAATCTCCGCACCGAAGCCGAACTCGCCACCATCGGCAAATTGGGTGGAGGCATTGTGAACCACAATCGCGCTATCCACCTGTGCGGCGAATTGTTTTGCTGCAGCCGCATCCTCGGTGAGTATCGCATCCGTATGGTGCGAGCCATAGTAATTAATGTGCTCAATTGCTTCTTCCAAACAACCAACTACTTTGACCGACAATATCGGTGCAAGATATTCCGTTCCCCAATCCTCTTCATTGGCAAACTGAATGCGCGCATCTATCGCACGTGCTGCGGCATCACCACGCAATTCGCAGCCTTTCAAATCATCAACAATCTTAGGCAAAAGGGTAGGTGCAATCGCTGCGTCGATAATCAAAGATTCAGTCGCACCACACACACCCGTGCGGCGTAGCTTCGCGTTATGCAGCACGTTAATAGCCATGTCTGGATTCGCTTTTGCGTGAATATACGTATGGCAATTACCCGTAAGGTGCAGCAATGTGGGCACCGAGCTTTCCGCCGCCACACGTGCAGTGAGCGACGCGCCACCGCGTGGAATAATCACATCAATCAACCCATGCATTTTGAGCAGCACACCCACCGCTTCACGGTCTTGTGTAGGAACAAGCTGAACGCAGGAAGTGGGCAAGCCAACTTTCTTGAGCCCTGCATGAATCGCATCAACAATCACGCGTGAAGAATGCGCCGATTCTGAACCGCCACGCAAGATGACCGCATTGCCCGAACGTAAACATAATGCTGCAGCATCTGCGGTCACATTCGGGCGCGATTCGTAAATCATGCCAATCACACCAAGCGGTACGGCGACTTTATTGAAACGTAAGCCATTGGCAGGGTTTTGCCATGTCTCAAGCGAGCGACCAAGCGGGTCTTGCTGCGCAGCAATTTGGCGTATGGAAACGATAATGGCATCAATGCGTTTTTCGTCGAGCAGCATTCTGTCACGCATCGCCGCGTCTAAATGCGTTGCGGCGTCCATATCTTTTTGATTGGCCGCAAAAATGTCTGACTTCGCGGCAGCCATCGCAACGCACGTTGATGCTGAAGGCACATGCACAAGAGTGTC
>JBMOEL010000039.1:0-14227 GCA_049314715.1 Rickettsiales bacterium | reverse complement strand
GAAGGAGCTGAGCTGGTCGTGATTACTCAGAAGCGCGCATGAGCCACGCATCCATCACACTGGTGGAAGTAGGGGCACGCGATGGTCTGCAAAACGAAGCGAATGCTGCAGCACTTGATGCACACACTAAAGCAATCTTCATTCGTATGTTGGCGCAAGCAGGACTAACGCGTATTGAGGGGGGCAGCTTTGTACACCCCAAGGCTGTGCCTGCCATGGCCAATTCAGCAGAAGTCGCCGCATTATTACATGCGGTAGAAATCGATTTTCCCGATGTTATCTTTTCATATCTGGTGCCCAACCTCAAAGGACTGGAGCGCGCGACAGCGATTGGCGCGAAGGAAGTGGCGGTATTTCTGGCACTGGCTGAATCTTTTTCACGCGCTAACATTAATGTAGGCGTAGAGGAATCTTTTGCTGCGATTGAACCTACTATTGCTGCAGCACGCGCGCAGCACATGCGCGTACGTGGCTATCTCTCCAATCTGTTTGGCTATAGTGATTATCCCTTCACACCTGCGGATGTGGTGAAACGCACGCAACAGTTCCTTGAAATGGGCTGCTTTGAAGTATCACTTGGCGATACGACGGGTATCGGCACGCCGGAAACCACGCGCAGCGTGATGGAAGCGCTCATTGCCACAGCGGTACCGTTGGAGAAGGTAGCCATGCATTTTCATGATACGTTTGGTAATGCGATTGCGAATGTGGCGGTCGCATACGACATGGGGATTCGCGTGTTTGACGCATCAACGGGCGGCTTGGGCGGCTGCCCTTATGCGAATAGCCCGAAAGGCAACCTCGCGATGGAGACACTGGTCGCATGGGCGCAGTCGCGCAGTATTGGCTGTGCCGTGACGGATATTCACCTACTCGAAAAAGCTGCTCATTATATGCGCACTGCGCTTGGCAAATAAATGATTCTGCGTTACACCACTTCCAACCTTAGAGGATTTTCATGAGCGCACAGCAACACACCGTTGGTTCTTTCCTATTTGATTATCTGCACCGCCAAGGTGTCGGCCATATATTCGGTATTCCCGGCGACTTCGCATTGCCGACATTCCGCTGGATGCAAGCCTCACCAATTGAGATTATTACGATGACGCATGAGCCAAGCGTTGGCTTCGCGGCGGACGCCTATGCGCGCATTCATGGGCTGGGCGTTGCCTGCGTGACCTATTGCGTGGGTGGTCTCAACATGCTCAATTCGGTGGCATGTGCCTATGCAGAGAAATCACCCATGTTGGTTCTTTCGGGCGGCCCCTCGCCTGCGGATCGCACGAAAGACGTGCTGATGCACCATAAGGTGCGCACGTTTGATACGCAGCGCCGCATCTATGAAGAAGTGACCTGCGCGACGGCGGTATTGCTCGACCCTGACACAGCGGCGGGCGAAATCATGCGTGTGGTCGATACAATGCGCGAGCAATCCTTGCCCGGCTATATAGAGATTCCATTTGATGTGGTGGATATGCCGATTGGTCATATCCCTGCGCCGCGCAATAAAACACCGCGCACCAGCGACCCAGAGAATCTCATCGCTATGGTGGAGGATGCCGTGGCAGCAATCAACAGCGCGAAGCAGCCTGTGATCATCGCGGATATTGAGTTGCACCGTTTTGGGCTCGAGGAACTGGCGCTGGAAGTGGCCTCAAAGTTCAGCATTCCCGTGGCTTCTACGCTGCTTTCTAAATCCATCATTAGCGAAACCCACCCGCTTTTCATTGGTGTCTATTCTGGCCCACTTTCAGACGCGAAGCTGCAAGCATACGTCGAAGAGTCGGATTGCATCATCATGCTCGGCGCATTCATTACCGACGTATGGTTCGGCTTCATGAACACGAGCGAGAAACTGCGCCGCAAAAATACCATGATTTGTACGACCGAGAAAATGAGCATCGGCTATCGCAGTTATGAGCATGTGGTGATCAAGGAATTGCTCGAGCGTTTGCTTGCTGCGCCTATTGCGCCACGCCAACTATCTGCGCTACCCAAGCCCGCACCTGAGCCTGAGCCACTCACCGACAAAGAGCGCAGCGAGCCTGTCTCAATGGAGAATTTCTTCCGTATTCTTGGCTTATCCGTAGGCGAGAATGATACGATTACGTGCGACACGGGTGATTCACTCTTTGGTGCCATGAAACTGCGCACGCGTAATGCGAGTTATTTTTTGGCGGATGCCTATTATCTCTCGATGGGATTTGCCGTTCCCGCAGCCATTGGCGCCATGGCTGCACGCCCCGATAACCGCGTGTTTGCGATTGTAGGCGACGGTGCATTCCAGATGACGGGGATTGAACTTTCCACCGCGATTAAATTTGGCATGAAGCCGATTGTATTTGTCATTAATAATGATGGGTACGGCACGCAGCGCTTCATTCTCGACGGGCCGTTTAACGAGATTCTGCGTTGGAACTACACTAAGCTCACGGAACTATTCGGCGCGGGTGTTTCAAAGAAAGTCACCACGAATGGTGAATTAGAGTCGGCAATCCACGCGGCGGTGAAAGATGATCAGATGTATCTGATTGAGGTCATCGTAGCGCGCAATGATTGCAGCCCAAGCCTCAAGCGTGTGGGTGTGGAGCTAGGCAAATTGCGCGATAAAGACAAGCGTAACGCCTAGCCAAATTTACGCAGCAACACCCTATCAAGCGACCATTTGCCACCACCATGGATAATGAGGCCGGTGAGCAATATCGCCCAATAATAATGCTGCACATGATCCAGATAGGTGAATTGTATCACCGCTGTCATTGCCAATAAGGTCAGTGCCGCAAAGCGTGTTCCAAATCCCAGCGTTAGCAATACTGGGCATGTTAGTTCAAAAAAGGTGCCGCTATAGGCTGCAAGCTCTGGCGGAATAAACGGAACGTTGTATTCCTCGGCGAATAATAAAATGGTCGTTTCAAAATCATCGATTTTAACAAGGCCAGACTTAAAGAACACCACCGCAATCCACAGGCGCACGCCAAACCACCATAGTGGCTGTAAGTGATTCAATGCGTTAAAAATTCGGCTGGTAGTTTGCTTTATGAATGCTATGGTCATTGTGAATCCTATAGATGGTGGTTTGTAGGGTATTCGAAGCTGACATTATTCTGGTTACAGCCGCATGGCAAAAAATGAAGACCAGTTACACCCGCTTTTATGCGCCGCTCTCAAAGGCGACCAATTAGCCTATGCGAAATTGTTGCAGCAGATAGGTGACATTGCTACGCGCTATGCTCGCCGCAAGATTGGCGCACATGGTGATGTAGACGATGTGGTGCAAGAGATTCTCATTTCGGTGCATAAGGCGCTACACACCTATGATCCTGCCCGCCCATGCATGCCGTGGCTAGCAGCAATTATGCATTTCCGCTTAAGCGATTGGCTCAGAAAAACCTATCGAAATCAGACCGCTTCGCATGTGCCGATTGAAGACGTGCAAGATTTTTTAGCCGCTGATGTAACCGCCGACCCACGCGAGCACGAATACCTTACTAAGGAAGTCGAGAAACTGTCGGATAGTCAACAGGCAGTCATACACGCTATGTACCGTGAGGAACTAAGCGTGCAAGAAACGAGCGAGAAGCTGGGGATGAGCGTAAGTAACGTGAAAGTTACCGCGCACCGTGCCTACAACATACTGAGGAAACGTATTAGCCATGACGAGTGAAAAGCTCATTGCTGAATTATCAACCACACTGCAGCCGGTGAAGTCATTGCGCAGACCCTCTGTATTGGCGCTGCGCTTCAGCGCGTTTCTAGTCGTTTATGCCATCATCACCATGATGATTCAAGGCGTCCGCCCAATTGCAAGCCTGCCGCACCCCATGGTCTATGGTGCTGAGCTTATGGCGCTACTTGCGGTCATTATCACGAGTATTATTGCAGCCGTTCATTTACTTTATCCCGACTATTATCAGCGTAAGCGGTTTATCTCTTGGCCATTTTATGCCTTGGCGTTTTTTGTGGGGATGTTGTTATGGCAATTTACCGTATTCTCGCCTGTACAAATTTTACCAACGCACTACGAACCCTCACATAGTATTGAGTGCAGCTTGTGCGTCATTGGTGTGGCAATTATCCCTTCAGTGATGATGCTATTGCTGGCGCGCACTGGCGCGAGTGTGAGGCCTCGTCTACTTTCAGGCTATGCGTTTTTATTAGCGGCGGCATTAGGGTGTTTATTACTGCGCATTGTCGAAGCGAATGACGATCCGATGCATCTGTTACTATGGCATTATTTTCCCACCGCCGGCTTTGCAGCTATCGGTGCGTTTCTCGGGAAATATTTTCTTAAATGGTAATGTAACCATTCTTGTTATGACGACGAAATCATCACTGTTAACCACGTAAAGGAGACTATCTCATGAATAAGCTACTATTGACTGCTGCACTAGCTGGTATCGTTGCTGCCGGTGCCGCTGCTGGCCCTGCTTTCGCAGGTTCTAAAGAGAAATGCTATGGCATCGCCAAGGCAGGAAAAAATGATTGCGCCACTGCGGACGGCAAAGTCAGCTGCGCGGGCCAATCCACCACGGATAATGATCCTAACGCATGGAAATACGTGAATAAAGACGAGTGCAAAACACTCGGCGGCAGCACGGAGCCAAAAAAATCGTAACTATGTGTAACCATGTTTCATGAGGGTGCGAATACCTTCATGAGACATACGTCTCGCTAATAACTTAAATCATTTTATGGAGAATCACATGAATAAGAAACTTTTGACTGCTGCTGTTGCTGGTATCATTGCTGCTGGCTCACTCGCTTCAATGCCTGCATTGGCTGGTACCGATAAAAACAGCTGCAAACAAACGGAAGCTGGTAAAAACAACTGTAAGAATGCAGATGGTACGCCAAAAGAAAAACATAGCTGCAAACAAGCTGACACCAGCAAAAACAGCTGCAAACACTAAGGACTAGAGGCAGGGGCTGCGCAAGCAGCCCCTGACCATATATGCTCGGCTATGGCTTAGGGCTGCGTAGCCCACATATTCAACAGTTTCTCAAAGATCGCCCTAAAGATGTGGCGTGGCTTGAAATTATCTCCGAAAATTATATGCGCGCCCATGCTGGCTACCGCGCAATGCTCGATGACTTGAGGCGCGACTACCCCATCGTGCTGCATGGCGTATCGCTTAATATCGGCTCTACAGACCCACTCAATATGGATTACCTCAAGGAACTCAAAGCGCTCGCGGATGCGCTTGAAACACCTCATATCTCGGATCATTTATGCTATACGGGGTTGGCACATAGCAATACGCATGATTTATTGCCCATTCCTTATACAGAAGAAGCCTTAGCGCATATCGTACCGCGCATTCACGCACTGCAAGAAATCTTGGGCCGCGCATTTGTATTTGAGAATGCATCCAGTTACCTTGAATTTAATGGTACTACCATGAGCGAATCGGAATTTCTTGCTGATCTCCATAAGCAAACAGGCTGCGGTATTTTACTGGATGTGAATAATGTCTATGTCAGCAGTTATAATCATGGGTGGGACGCAAAGGCCTATATTGATGCGATTCCTACTTCTGCGATTAAGCAATATCACCTTGCTGGTCACACCAACAAAGGCTCGCACATTATTGATACGCATAATGACCATGTCACCGACGAAGTATGGGATTTATTCCGTTATACCATTTCCACCAAAGGTGAAAATACCGCCATGATCGAATGGGACGCTGATATTCCACCCTTTGACGTTTTGCTAAGTGAAATCAACAAAGCGCGCAGCATTGCTGCAACCACCTTGCGCGAGGCCGCATGAGTTATGCTGCACAAGTAAAAGCACTTCACACCGCCATCATGCAGCAAGATGCTGCGGAAATTCTACCGCACATTAAACCGGCGCGTGCTGATATTTTCTCGCCCATGGCGCGCTATGAGGTATACGGATTTGCCTATGCCAAACAACTCATTGATGCCACACGACCTGATTATGTAACATTGGAGCATTATCTGGGCACCGAGGAAATGACCAAATTACTGCAGGCATTTGTGCAGGAAACCCCCTCGCGCGAGTGGGATTTGAATGCCTATACACCGCACTTTGCAACCTATTTAGATACGATTGATTATGATGCCCCCGCGCGCGCCCTCGCACGCTTAGAGGCAACGATTCAGGAAGTATTTTGGATGCCCGATAGTGATGCGCTCGATGCAGCAATGCTTGCGAGTCTTGCGCCGGAAATACTTGAGAACACACGCCTCACCCCTCGCAAAGCATTACGACTTTTAGCATTGGATGCGGCGGCCAATCATTATCTGCAGGCCTACCGCGAAGAACATCCACTCACAGAAATTCCAACGGAAAAAGAATATCTGTGCGTCGTGCGGCACCTGAATGAGGTGCGACGTCTTGTGCTTGAGCCATTAGAATATGCCCTGCTGCAGGATTTAGTTGGCGGCAAGCGCTTTGCCGAAGCCTTCGCACAGGTTCCTGAAGAACAAGCAGAGAATATCAGCACCTACCTAAGCCGTTGGATACAATATGGAGTTTTTACCAGCATATCATAAGTGACATGAGCGACTCATTACGCATGCTGCTGATGGAAAAATGCTTCAATATCCTGCGTTTCACGTTTGATGTTGGCAAGCATTTCCATTTTCTTTAGCGTCGCTTCTTCGAAATTCGCTTCCGCTGTTTTGCATAATATATGCAAGCGTCGCGCGCCTAAATTACCAGACGAACCCTTGAAACGATGCGCAATCGACTTCCAGTGTGCGTGTTCTGTTTCGTCCATATGTGCTTCTAATTCATGAATCATTTTAGCCGATTCGGATAAGAAGAGCTCGAACAGCTCACGCTCCTCTTGCACATCACCATTGGTGAAGACCCGCAATTGCGATAAATCGACAGGTGGTTCATCCAGGGCGGGCGGCGTCTCGCTCGGTACGGGCATTGCAAATGGCTCATCCACAACATCGAACGTGAAAAGTGTCTGTAAAATGCTGCGCACATGCTGCACACGCAGTGGCTTACTAATATATTCGTCCATACCGGCATTGAGGCATTTCTCACGATCCCCCATCATGGCGTTAGCGGTCATCGCAATAATCGGCGTATGATGCTGCGTGCTTTCTTCCAGTGCACGAATGCGCTTGGTCGCTTGATAGCCATCCAGTTCCGGCATCTGGCAATCCATGAAAATCACATCATAGTGATTTGTTTTGAATTTTTCGAGGGCTTCTAGGCCATTCTCCGCCCAGTCAATCTGCGTGATGCCAAATTTATTAAGTAGGCGCATCGCAAATACTTGGTTGACATGAAAATCCTCAACCAACAAAGCGCGTGCTTGTGAAATGGGTTTGCGTGACTGCGGTGCATAGCGATGGATACTGGCCTGCTCATCGGTGGTATCCACTTCGCAATACGTTGCTTCTTCGAGAGGTATGGTGAACCAAAAGGTTGAGCCTTTGCCGAGCGCACTCTCTACACCAATCTGTCCACCCATTAATTCCACTAGCTGTTTAGTGATGGCAAGCCCCAGCCCCGTGCCGCCGAATTTGCGCGTGACAGAGGTATCGGCTTGCGTGAATTTCTCGAAGATCTCGTTCATTTTATCAGCATGGATACCAACGCCCGTATCTTTGATGGCGAAGCGTATCATCGGGCCTGTGGTGTGTTGCTCCATCTGCGCGCTCAAAGCGACATATCCTGCGTTGGTGAACTTAATAGCATTGCCTAAAAGATTGATAATAATCTGGCGCAGACGACCCGAGTCACCCATCACACGATTGGGAATGACGCTCTCAATATCGAGTGTCAGATTGATTGCTTTTTTCACTGCATGAGTGCGCAGCAATTGCACCGCGCCACTCAATATTTCGCATAGATTAAATGGGCTTTTTTCTAATTCTAATGCGCCCGCCTCGATCTTAGAAATATCTAGAATATCATTGAGCAGAAGCAGCAACGATTCACCCGAACTACTAATCGTTGAGACATAGTCACGCTGCGTTTCATTCAATGTTGTATCCGCCAGTAACTGTACCATGCCGAGTAAGCCATTCATAGGTGTGCGCAATTCATGACTCATATTCGCCAGAAAATCGCTCTTGGCGATATTGGCTGCTTCGGCTTTTTGTAAGCTCACCTGTAAGTCACGGGTCATGGCTTCGGATTTTAAGTTAGCAATTCTGAGCTGGCGCATGGTGTTACGCAATTCGGTTTCAGCTTCTACGCGCTCAACCACCTGCCCTAGCTGCTTGCCGATATTACTCATCGCATGCAGCAAGGATTCATCAGGGATGTAGGAGTCTGCTGCATAAAACTCCATCACAGCGACGGCTTTACGGCCAATAAAAATTGGATAGGCAAATGCTGCTTTGAGCCCTGCACGCTTGGCAACGACTTTGCGTGAATAAATGCTGGAATGCTCGACATTCAAAATCTACATAGGCGTGGCATCTGCATAGACTTCGCCTAAAAATTCCTCGCGTGGTGCAAACTGTGCCTTCTCGGAAACCGTTTTGAATTCTTGATAATGCGCTGAATCAGCAAGCACCCATGCATCCATGCTGATAAGCTTCTCTGTAGCCTTATCAAAAATATAGGCATGTCCAACTGGCCAGTCCATATAAGCGCAGACCTGCTCCAGCGCGGTGCGTACGCCCTCTTCGATGGTATCCGCTTCGTTAGCGGCAATCGCCACTTTCTGCTGTAGTGACGACAAATCCACTGCTTTTTTGAAATCCCGCAACATAGGTTTCAAAATCAAACGCCAGATTCCAAACATGACTCCAAGACTGATGGCAAAACGCATGCTTGAGGCCATGAATAGCATATAGACTTCATGCCAATCGTTACCGAAAATTTGCGCCTTAGTGACGAAGCGATACAGCATCATGAAGTCAGAGATAAGAATAAGGACGCAAAGACCAACCGCGAGTAAGAAGAAACGTTTGAACTTGCGCGTCTCTTTCATGGGCTGCTCCTAGGCTTGTGCATATTTACGGCGAGCAATCGCACAATCCGTAACATAGTGATGCATTTTGTTGCGATTAAACGGCTTGGCGATGAACCCTTGCGCACCCTGACTGAAGGCACGCGTGATATTGTCAAGATAGCTATTGCCACTAAACATCACCACATAAGATTCTGGGTCATTAGCGATAATGTGGCGCAGTACATTGAACCCATCGGCATCGGGAAGATTAATGTCGAGGAATACGATATCAGGTGCATACGCGAAATAGCAACCAATTGCATCTTCTGCGTCTTTTGCGGTAATGAGTGCGTAGTCTTCTTTGAATACGCTGGCAGCAATTCGACGGGTGAGCGGGTCGTCTTCTACCAATAAAATATGGAGTGGACTGCGCGCTTTACGGCGTTTGCACGCTTCAGCAAAGACATCACTGAGTGATGCGATATCACCAAATTGCTCTGTCGGAATCGCTGCTACTTCTTGCGTGAGCAGTGGCTGGTGTGCGGCGCCATGGCTTTTTGCCTGTAGGAGCATATGCAGTTCACGCCAATGATCAGGCAGGCAATAGGCATGCAGCTCATAGGTCTGTTCGGTGTGTTGCGCCAATTGCTTCGCAATAGCCTGCAAGCCTGCAGTATCGTGATCCCGGCTAATCAGTAGCATGTCATAATCGGCACATACAACCAATTCACAATCCGTATGTTTTAATGTTTCTTTCATAGCTCGAATTGACTGCAGAAGCATTGCTGTATCTACTGTCGTCTTACCCCCATGCTGCAGATGTATAGTGTGCCATGCCTCTAAACTGAATGGGTCTTTATAAATGACATTAGCAAGTGTGTGGATGTAATACTCGGTATGTTCAGTGTGCACGCGCATGGGTTTCTCTCTTTTGTTGAATGGTGGGGCAACGATCTAAATATTGGAATAGCTTTTCGGTCGTGAATGGCTTGGCGATGAAGCCTTTGGCACCACGTTGCATCGATGTAGTGATATTGCTGCGATCTGCGTTTCCACTTAGCATCACGACATAGGCATGTGGGTCCAATCTCATGATTTGTTCGAGCAGGTCATGCCCCGTTACATCGGGCAGGTTGATATCAAGAAACAGGATATCGGGCGCCACGCGCGTGTAGGTATCAAACGCTAATTCCGCAGAAGCCAGTGACGTAAGCGTGCCGACATTTTTCATTACCTTCTCTACAAGTCGGCGCGAGAAGGCATCGTCTTCGATGACCATCATTTCAATGTTTGTGCGCTCGAGACGGCGCGTATGAATGTCAGAAATTTTTTCGGTAAGAGAAAGTGACAAAAGAATGCTTTGCTTCTTTACATGTGCTTCTTGCTCTTCACGCGCGGCGCGCATGGCTTGCTCAAGCTTACGGCGCTTCTCGACTTTTGCCTCAACCATGAGGAGCAACTTATTCACGTGCGCATCCAGTTCATAGAGGCTGGCGAGTTTATCATCCGCGGGTATGTTAAGCTGTGTTCCTACATCTAATATCACCTGACGCGCCTGCTTGCCCTGCATCTCCGGTGCGAGGATGAATACTTCTCCATCCTCGCACATGTAGACCTGAGAAGGCAGCGAAGGGAGGCGCTGTTCTACCGAGGTCACAATATGATGCTGTAAAAGACGCGATTCACTTTCCGTCATCGACGACTGCGGCACTTTAAAATGGAGGCATCGCGTAGTATCTGGCTCGACACGCAGTGCCTCTAATGTTTGCATCAACTTCCTATCTGCTTCGTGGTCGATAATAATCATGTGCATCCTTTGTTGAACTAATAAGTGCAGCGAATGTGCCAAGATAGAATGCTGCGATTTCAATGGCTTGATTTGGAGGGTTGGGATAGTTTTCTCAAAACGTTTCTCAAAACGAGAGAAATCCGTATGGTGCAGGGATAGGAGTTTCTATGCCCAATAGCCTTTATCAGCGCATTGGCGGCGATGCCGCAGTGAGTGCCACCGTTGTGAAAATGTATGAGAAAATCTTGGCGGATGACGCGCTTCTACCCTTCTTCGAGCATATTGACGTGGATGCGCTGCGGCTGAGTCAAAGCGCCTTTGTGACCTATGCGTTTGGTGGGCCGAATCATTATACAGGTAAAAGCATGCGCGCGGCGCACCAGAACTCCGTGAAGGCAGGACTGAATGACCAGCATTTTGATTTAGTGGCAGCTCACCTCAAAGCGGCGATGGAAGAGCTTGGCGTGCCGAATAATTTGATCGCCGAAGCCTTGGCAATTGTCGGTAGCACCCGCGCGGACGTTCTGAATCGTTAGCGACGCTTAAGGTGTAGCACGCTGGCGCAGCGCTGCAGAAGAGCAGCACAAATCACGCGCCTTAACTTTTACTCTCCAAGCTGTGAACAATGTGCTCTGCCAACATATCCCCTGCTTTGGGTAAATCGTCGCGCTTCATAAGAGCAATTTCTGCATCCGCTAGTTCGGGTAACTTCATCTCGCTGCGAATCGCATGAATGCCTGCTGGTAACATATTTTGCGGTAGCACCGTGATACCAAGTCCGGCTTTTACGGCAGCAATCGTGCCTGCAAGGCTGGGGCTGGTATAGGCAATGTGCCACGGCTTCTTGGCACGATCCAACGCCGCTAGTGCACGCGCTCGGTATATGCAAGGCTGGGGCGATAATACCAGCGATAATGGTTTCTCAGTTTGCCAGTGATCCGCAGCAGCCCAGACCAAGGGCTCGCGCCAAACTTTAGTGCCCCCCTTGGTTGCTTTCGGATCACGCTTTACCAGAATTATATCAAACTCGCCTTTGTGAAATCCATCTACCAGATTCAAGGTTAAATCGCATGAAACATTCAGCTGAATACGCGGATGATGTTTTCGAAACAGCGCCAGCACGTCCGGCAAATAATGTGTAGCAAAATCCTCCGGCGTGCCAAGACGGATTTCGCCTTCAATATCCGGCTCTTTCAAGCGGCTATAAACTTCCCATTGCAGCTGCATCATACGCTTTGCATAGCCAAGAAAAATTTCACCTTGTTCGGTAAGCATTACCTTGCGGCTGGTACGCGCGAAGAGTTCACAACCCAAACTCTCTTCCAGTTTTTTAATCTGCAAACTGAGCGCTGATTGCGTGCGCCCCACTGTTTCTGCTGCATGGCTGAATGTGCCCGTTTCCGCGATGGCGATGAAACTTTTGAGCGATATTGTGTCGAGTTGGAATGGCATAACCATGATTATATCTCATCAATAGTATAAAAACTATTAATTTTTCATATACAAATATTTGCCATTAATATCCCTCATCACCTCACGAAAGGGTTTTATGGAATTACTACATATCATCTCACAGAATATCTTATCACCCGCTATTTTATTCTTTGCCCTTGGCATTGCAGCGGGCTTTCTTAAATCCGATTTAGAGGTACCCGATAGCATCAGCCGTTACCTCTCTATCTATCTGATGATGGCGATTGGTCTTAAAGGCGGCGTTGCGATTGCCAATACCCAAGAATTCACCCCACAGATACTAGCTGCGATTGGCGGTGGGTTTGTGGTGAGCCTGTTACTGCCGTTTCTTTCCTATGGTATCTTGCGGTTCACTACGCACCTTGATCGCCCCACTGCTGCTGCGGTGGCGGCGCATTATGGATCGATCAGTATGGTGACATTTGCCACCGCTACCGCCTTTCTCAAAAGTCATGAGATTGCCTATGCAGGTTATATTGTGGCTATCCTTGCGTTGATGGAGGCGCCGGCGATTCTTTCCGGTCTTTTTATCGCACATCACACCGCGCCGGAAACGCGCGTCCACAAAACAGAAGAGAAAAAACTCTCCCGCGAAATTTTTACCAATGGTGCCATACTGCTTCTCTTCGGTGCCTTCACCATTGGATGGATTACAGGGCAGCAGGGCTTTGACAAAGTATCTGGCTTTCTAGATGCACCCTTTCAGGGCATTCTGTGCCTTTTCCTGCTCGATATGGGATTGTTGGTCGCTAAGAATCTGCATCATCTTAGAAGCTTTACATGGCCGCTGGCGCTGTTTGGCATCTACATGCCCATCATCGGCGCAACTATTGGCATGGGCATCAGCTGGGCTATCGGCCTTGATATCGGTACAGGTACGCTGCTCACGGTATTATGCGCTAGCGCATCTTACATCGCGGTTCCCGCCGCAATGCGCCTTGCACTGCCGGAAGCAAAAGCCGCGATTTATGTGCCAATGAGCCTTGCCATTACGTTCCCCTTCAACGTGACGCTAGGTATCCCGCTTTACTTCGCTATTGCTACCCAACTACTTAACCATTAACCGAAAAGGAAGAATCGATGAAAAAGTTACTGATTACCACGGCACTGATTGCCTTAACGACAACCAACGCTATCGCGGCAGAGTGCGGCACGCATCACAAAATTACCCAAGACGAAATTCTCGCCGTGCAAAAAGCGTGGAGCGATGGCATCGTGAATATCGGTGCGGCACCAGACCATAAAAAAGCAGCCATGGACCTCATCAACAAACTCTATGGCTATGATATTGGTGCGGTGCTTTTTAAGCCCACCAAAGCATCGGTGGTAGAATTCCGAGACACAAAGGAAGAAGCGCTCTCGTATTTTGTGGGTGGCCAAGAGCCAGAGGATAAAGGCTTCGCGCTCGCGCCATTTACTAAAGTGCGCTTCGACAATAAAGGCATCATCATCGATTGTGATTCAGCGCTGGCTATGGGCAACTACTACTTCACCAAAACCGACGGCGAAACCATGAAGGTAGATTACAGTTTTGGGTATGTTGAAGACAAGAATGGTCAGCTCAAAATCAATTTACACCATTCCTCATTACCGTATAAACCAGAGTGAGGGTGCTTCACGCATCAGACGAACCCGTGTTTAGAAGGTAGCAACGGAGTAGCACCGAGCGTTTTTTGAAATTTGGATTTTGCTAAAAATGGCTGATTTGATGGTTGCGGGGGCGCGATTTAGCTCAAGCTTTAAGCCTGAACAAGCCCTAGAGCCACCTGCACTTGTCGTCCAGCTTCCTGTAAAAAGGCAGCAGGAAGCAATCGTGGTGCGAAGACCCTTGCCCTATCTCTGCTTAATTAGAAGGCCATGGGGGTCGTTACGGCTATCCATAATGCCCCATACACTGCAAACATTCTGGCCTAGAAAACCAAGGCTATGCATACCTAATTTAAGTATTTTTTCCTTATTATTGACACTATGACCGTTTTCCCTTAGCAGGGAATCCCTTTTCCGCTAGAAAAGGGCGTGTGGAGGGGTGGTCGAGTGGTCAATGGCAGCGGACTGTAAATCCGCCCTCTTA
>JBMOEL010000038.1:0-14322 GCA_049314715.1 Rickettsiales bacterium | reverse complement strand
CCCAGGCATTGCGATTCAAATCGCCAATCGCTGCGGGCTTTTGAGCCGTACCGAGAAGGTCGATGCGGTAGATGTGAGTAAATTTACGCTGCGTGACCGCGTGAATTTCGCCCTGAACGCCTATAAATAGGCGATTCAAAAATATATATTCAATATATATTACAATAGCATAATGGCAATATTAACCATTTATTAACTATTAAATAGCCTATTAAGGGAAAATTAGATAAAAGTTAACCCAATTGTAACGATTGCTGTGCGATACTGCGAGCATAGTAACAGGGCAATCAAAAGCCCGAATAGGCAATTTTAGGAGATCAAGATGGTGGACTTTATCAATGACGGTAGCGATGCGAATACAACTGTCAGTAATGATGACTTGGTGCAACGCCAAGCACGCCGAATTGGTACTTCAAGAAGAGATTGGCAATACACCACGATTGGTGATCTCGGCCGTAATGCGCGCTATAACGAAGTCATTACACCCGAAGAATATGACGGGTTTGTGCAGGCTTGGCTTGTCGCAAACGCAGCAGAAGCTGCGAGATTAACTCCCGATGCTCAAGGGCGAGTTAACTTAGCGAGCAACGACAAATTCCGCACAGACTTTGAAACCTTTGCCAGACGAGAAGAAGTAAAAGACAGCGTTGCGTACTTCAGAGAGTTGCTGAATAAAGAGATGTTACCAACCGAGTATCGGTATCTGCGTAACAATAACCGTGATGAGAATTACACCACTAGAGCAGAAGCGCTCGCTGGATTAAGCCGTCATCAAACAGTAGATAGAATTGCGGAACTTGAGCGCCAACAAGCGATTATTCAAAACGAATCTACATCAGCTGCCGACAAACGAAGAGCTGAAGCAAGATTTAGAGCCATTGTGGATGAGTTGTCGGTTGCATCGGTTGCCCATCTTAATGGAATAGAGGCAACTGTTACGGAATGTGAGGCAGGCTCAAATCAATGGATGCTTCACTATAACGTTGCAAAAGACAGTCAATATCGCATTCCAACCGATACTACACCGTTTATTGACACGATCAGTTCATGCCATAATGGTACCTGTACTCTGGATTATACCTTGTTACGACGTATCGCCGCCCCAGTAATACCTGATGCAGTGGCACAAACTAATGTCATTCTGCCCGCGCAGTTCATTCCAACAGCTGGCGGTGCTGAGAACATGCGTCGTGGACAGCAATTCTTCGACTTTCACTATGGTCGCCCACCACAAGATGCGGCAGCTGAGCAATCCATGCGCCGTGCTAGAGATCGCGGAGATGCAATTCGCCCAACAGATTCTGAAGGTGCATTAACGGACACACGCCGTGCCGGTGGAACGGGGCAAACCCAAAGTAATGATGCCCAGATGCGTCGCTATAGCTCTGGCACTGCAAGGGAGGAAATAGAGCATGAACCAAAATTGGTCGTATTCACGAACCAATATGGTGAACAAATAGGCATATCCAACCCAGCCTTTGATGACAAGATGGAACAAACTACGCGCTGGGAAGTAACGCCTAGTGGTGAAATCACCACAGTGCGTGAAGGCAGCGCAGTGATTTCTATCAATCGCCGCCGTGATCCTGACCATAGAGGTATTTTTACCAATGTGGACACAGCACGCAATGTTATCAACCAATATAGCAGTAGTGACGAAGGCTTAGAAGTGATTGCACGACTGGTCGCGGTAGAAGAATATCGTAACCCGCTCATGGAGCGCTTTGAAGCGACGACAGCAGATCCAACGATTACTGCCGTAGACGCAGAGCGTGCCTTACAATTAAACGTACAATTAGCACTGAATCCAGTGTTTTGGTCAGAAGATCGCGGTGGTGTGCCGCTTGGTGAATTCCGGCAAATACAAGATGACATGCTGGCAGTATTTGACAGCCCTTCTTTTGCCAATTTGCCTTTAGCTGACCGCGAAAGATTGACCGCGCGTTTCCGCCCGATGATTAACCTCATCGGTCAGCATGAACGCCTTGAGCGTGCAGTAGATGCACTGCCTGCGCCAGCAACTCATTTATATGGAGAGGTGGACTCGCGTCTTTTACCTGAGTTGGATAGTCGACGATTTATTGGCCCTAATGCCAATGGTCGCTACGGTCTTTTCGACCCGCTGGTGGATAGTACCATTCACCCACACCCGATGGGTGAGGCGCGTTCGGAAATCAATTATATTGCAAATAATTACTACCATAGACCCCGAACAGAACAAGATCCTCATCCTAACCGCAATGTGAACTTGGATGAGCGTGAATTGCGATCAGCCATCTATGCGCTAGGCGGTGCCTATGCTGCCCGTGAAGCGGGTTTCCGCGCTCCAGATACAACCGAGTACCGTGTTGCTATGGCCGCAGGCCCAACCACAGAAGTGCGCGAGCGCGATCAGCGTCCTGAAGTGCTCATGGCGCAACAGCGTGAGTTCGTACGTCAGTTGAGGACTAATCCAACGTTGCGCGATCAGTGGATTGATTACGTACTCAGTAACCCTGGTGCGTTTGACAATATCAGTGGCCTGATGATGGATGCCACGCGCGACACGCCAGCCAATTTAGGTATGATGAACTTTAGAAATCGTGGTGAAGCAGTTGATAACATCCGCGATATTGCCGAAGGAATGGCAGGCGAAGATTATCGCGAGCGCGTCGAATATAGAGAACGCGGATTTATGGAAATGGCATTTGGCGGGTTACCTCTGGTTGGGGGACTCTTCCAAGATCGTAACCGTAACCAGTTGCAGCGTTTCGAGGGTTTCAGAGAATCTGCGCAGGCCCGCTTTGAAGGTGGTGGCGCTAACAGAGAAGCAGTGATTGCTGCGTTTGACGATGTGCTCGAACGTGTTGAGCAAAGCTATGACGGTTCGCAGCGGGACACGGTAGGTTTAGATGCGGTGATTGATACGGTGGACCCTAACGATGCCGAAGATATCAACCGCACAGATGACGGAAGAGGCTTTAGAACGGGTGAAGCACACCCAGACTTCGTAGCAATGACAAGGACGTATCAACCACTTGAAGCACTTGCGTGGAATCGCTTTGGTCTCGACCTAAGAGCAAGGAACAATACATTTGGTGAGATAGAAGTTAATGCAGACGGTGGTAATGGACGTGGCGGTGCCGCGGCGCGCCTTGAAGTCGACAATGGTCAAGTCAATAATTTGATTACAGCAACCGTAAGAGGTGCGGCGCTACCAGCAATTACTGGTCTGCCAACCGTTACAAGCAATCCGACTGCTGCAAAGGATTTATTCGCACGAGTAACATCTGTTCCTAATCGTCAATCTACTTTGGCGTTGTTTGCACAAACACCTGCGCTAGCGGATGCGGTGCTTCAACAGTTTGCTCTAACATCAGCGGGCGAAGCAGCAATCTTAGCGGCGATTCGCGCCAACGCGTCAAGCATGACGGGTGATGTAGCATCGAGTTTGGTTACACTTAATGCAACGGGTGGTGATACGGCAATAAATCGCCGTGCCGTAGTGAGAGCATTCGTTGACCAGCCAGCAGGCCCAGCACATACCGCTATCCTGACCGCAATATCGGCGGATGAAGGCACAGCAAACGCTGCCTATGAGGCGATTCTAACCAATAATCAACTGATGCATTTCGCTTTAAGGAATTATGTCCAGCCAGCGGATGCTCCGTTGCTTGCACGTGCCACGGGCTTACCGCTGAGTGGTGCCGATAGCATCGGAGAATCAGTACGTGCTGCGGGATTGTTCAATGTGGTACAAATATCGACGCTGAGTGCCACGGGAACGGTAGTGCGTGCCGATAACCCAAGCGCCTCTCAGTCTGAAGTGAATAGTGCAATCGCCCGACAAATGTCGAGCGCAGATCCCGCCATGTTTAGTATGATGTTGATATCGCAACTTGCTGCACGCTCAGGTACGCCTGAGGGTCGCAGACACATCGCGGCCATGGTACAAGAAATGAATGAAGCTGGCGGTGATTCAGCTAGATATGCGCGATTACTAGCGGGTAGCGTTCGTGCCTTGAATGCAGCAGAAACACCTGAAGCACTCAGAGCCGCACAGGCGAATATGGTCACGCAAGTCAATGCCTTCTTTGCTGGTAGTGGAGATGATGCAGGAGAAATTGCTGCCTCTGCACAATCACGTGCGCTATTGGCCGCTAACTTAGGTGGCAATATTGCAGTAAGTGGTGAGGCGTCCGAGTTATTAGCCGCTTCTTATGCGCAACTAAGAGCAAACCCTCGAGCAGCTATTGATGCGTTGCTGGCAGATGGAAGTATTAATGCTGCGCAAGCTGACCAACTGAACGCAGCGATTAGTCAGCTTCTCTCGCTACGTGCGTCGGGTGATCCAGATGCATTTAATGCATGGAGCGCACAGTTCATTGGTCAAAACACCGACGCGTTGCATGCGCGATTTGGTGTGAATCCTATTGATCTCTTATGGCTTGGTGGCGCTGTTGTTGGTTTTAGCTATGAAACGAGATCATGGATTGAACTGATTAGGCGTGCAATAGACCCAACCAAGTGGGCAGATCTAGATGGTGTTGGCGAAACCCCAGATCCTGGTGATCTGTTTGAAACGGTTGAAGTTCGCCACGAAACCAGCAGCTGGGAATTTGATGAAGTCCGCGCGGCAGGTGGGGTACTGGTCGGTGGTTTCCTCCGCCAAGTACTCAGAGGTGATGGACAAAGAGATAGCCGCAATCGCGAAGATTTAGGTGGCTTAGCGGGAGCGGTGACGCCTGATGATGATGATAATAATAACGATCTCGACCCAGTTGCTTTCTCGGCTCCTCCGCCACCACGAGGAGACGACGGTAAAGCACAAGGGGCACATGGTGCGCCAAAAACATAACCCCCTAATGATTTTTCACGCAAAGAGGCCGATGGCATAAAAACCATCGGCTTTTTTGTGCGCTTAGGCGAACTGCAAAAGGTTCAGCAAATCGCTATTAAAACTTTGGGTTTGCGCGGTCACCGAAAGCCCCACTTGCTGCTGCAGGGTGAGTGCGGCAAGGCGCGTTTGCTCACGCGGTACATTGGTGTTCAGCAAGCTGCCTCGCGCCGTGTCGATGTCGCCAATCGCTGCTGCCAAGCCGTCCGCATTCGCGCGCAGCTCACTCAGGCTCGCATTCACTTCTGCCTGCACAATACCAAATGTTTCGCGCGCTGTTTGCACGAGGGGCAGGGTAGTTTGTGCGCTCGCTTGCGTGGCAATATCGGGCGTGGCGCCAGCAAATAACGTCGTGCTATCCACCGCGTCAATCTCCACACTCACATTGCCACCATTCTCGCCCACCGCAAAAAGAAACGGCGAGTTCGACCCATCGAGCAGCGTGCGCCCACCAAAGCGTGTGGTGCTGACAATCGCATCAATCGCGGCGCGTGTATCTTGAAAGCCGGTGTCTAAAAACACGCGGGCATTATCGGTCAAGGTGGCATCATCCGCCTGTCTGGTCAGGCCTTCCAGTGTTTCAAGCAACGTGCCGATACGAGCGAGGGCGCTCGACGCAACCTCAAGCAAGCTGCCCGCCGCGCCGCTATTCACTTGGCCTTGGCGCAGCGTGCTGATTTGGGATTGTAACGTGGCGGCGATGGTGATGGTGGATGGTTCGTCTGCGGTGCGCACAATCCGATTGCCCGAGGCAAGGCGATAGGTCGAGTCACCAATTTCGCGGCTGACGCGTGCGATGGCAGCGACCGCAGGATTGGCAGCAGCGGTAGCAGGTGCTGTGGCGGATATCTCCACCATGCGTCACCCCATTCGTTCTCAGCGCGCCTGCTACCTGATGGCGCTACCGAATGTCACCAACGCCCCGCTATATGCCACAGGCGCAATGAATCGATGGTGAGTGTAGCAGAAAGGGAGGGGCGGGGGAAGGGTTAGGCTATTTTACCTACTTGCGCCGCGAGAGATTTCTAACAAGCGGTTTAGAATGTCCCAGTTGTCTTTTAATGAGTCTCTCGCTCCTATATAATTCATAGAATAGCGTTCTCCCGCTCCATATGGGCTTGGAGGGCCCCCCATATTATTCAACATCTGTTGCACAGCATCTTCATCGGCAAGAATTTGTGCCAGACCCTCTCCAGAAAATACCCACCACCCCAATCTATTAGGATCGGTGCCACGATCGACGATGTCGTTGTTATTATCATCCGTCCAGAAATTGGTTCTAAGATATTCAAACACGCGGCGCTGCGGGCTATTTGCTGGTAATGTGTTCAAGTCAAAGGCGGTAATAGCGCCTTCATTTCCCATCTGTGAATTGCCGCCGAAAAAGCGCACAAATGCTTCACTGTTATTTGGATTCGAGAAGAAAGAAGCCAGTTCTTCCGTGGTGACGCCTGCGCCATTTGCACCAAAACGATAGTAGGTTTTACCGCCAGCTCCTGGGTAACTGCTTACTGGCGTATCGCCCGAGTTAGAGAATGCAAGCATGAAGCTCAGTACACGACCATTCAGATTATCGGCTTCGTCTTCATTGCCGCCAACTTCTGAACCTGTTGATGCGTCAACCTGTGCAATCAGTTGTAATATAGCTCCGATATTCTGCTGCGTACCATTGGCGGATGCTGTGCCTAAAAACTCCATACCAGCTACGGGCGCTATCCTAAGAGCTGCGCCCAATCCATTCATATTGGCAGCACCACCACTCATAAGGTGACCTCGGCTGGTGTTATCAAACAAAATATCAAGGCTCTCAATTGTATTTTTACCGCGCAATTCAGCGAGAACGGCTTGTGCCTCCGTCGTCATGTTTCCTAGTGCCGTAGTAGTAGTGGTAAGCGCTTGCGCATTTGCGGAGCGGCTGATGAGGCTAAGACCAGCTATCATTTCGCTATTGGCAATAGAAACCAGCGGTTGGTTAGCTCTAGTCAAAGGCACCACGGCGTTCGCAAACCTTTGCAGATGTACAAATTCAGGCTGAGTGACGGTCAATCCACTTGAGCTGCCACTGGTGAATGTTTGCATGAGTTCGTTTGCTCTTGCAGCACCCAGATTTTGAACGAGTGTTACGAAATGACCAGCTACATCCGGATTACTAAGCAGAGTGCGCACCGGAGAGTCTGCGGGCAACTCATCACTCGGGGGGGCAAGTGTTATCGCTGCTGCAACGCCAGCGCCGTTAATAGTGCTACCATCAGCAGCAATCGCGACAATCATACTATTCATGTTCAATAGGCGGCCTTCTGCAGTAATCGCAGTCACAGTTGCAGAAGCTGCTGCAAACGTAGCAGGATCAATCGTCTGTGCTCGAGTAATATCTGCTCTATATGCTTCTGGGACGGTGCTTGCATCAATACTGCGAATGAATGTGTTCAATGCTGTTGGATTAACCGCGTCATAGGGCGCTTGCCGCGCAATGAGCGCACTAATAGTTTGTTGAGGACTATCACTGAGCATGCCTATAAAGAATTGTTGACGTGCTTCAGCAGTCAGCGTGTTGGCAAAAGTTTGTAACCCGTTATTTTGGAACCGGATACCCGTAATAGCTTCCGCACCACTATATAGTACTGCCATGGCATCAGTATTATTAACCAATGTAAGGCCTTCTGCTCCCGAAAGTGCTTCGCGCAGGGCGCGGCTGAAGCGATCGGTAATGTTACCAACACCCAGCGCCGCGCCTGCTTGGGTCACCAAACCTTGTGCTTGTGCTGCGATATCTGGTTGTGCGCCTTCAGCAGGCGTTGGAGTGGTGGTGCGTGGCGTTAAGGTGCCTGCAGCGCGTGCCGCATTGATACCAGCAATAAAACGACTAGCAATCGTACGTCCAGTAGGGTCGGTTAGCATCGCACGCACGCTAGTGGGAGTAACTGGGTTCATAACGGTCGTGCGACCCGTTTCACGTAGCCATACAGCTGTTTCACGCCAAGCAGCATCATTTTGAGCTAGCGCTTGTGCAAGCTGTACAGGAAGTTGTGCGCGCTCTTGTAGATTTTCCTGTGCTTCTTCGGCTGTCCATTGTTCGGCGCGGCCTTGAACCATGTTACCAAAGAAATTACCAACAAACGGAAGCTGGCTGAGCAAGCCGATAATCATGTCACCGAAATCAGTGAGCCATCCCGGCATCCAGCTTTGACGAAAGTTGCTCGCAAGAACAGGTCCACCTGCCAAAATAGCCAACAGTAAAAGCCAGTTGCGGGTCAGAAAACCTAGAATACCTTCTTCTGCGGCACCTGCAGCTCGCTCGGCCAATCGTTCCGGGTTTAGAAAATCTCCAAAAGCCATTGCTTGCTTACCTTTCTTCTTAAGAAGATACCATTTCAATGTGACGGTTTGATGACAAACGCGCAGAAAAAGGTCGATTTTTGCAAGATTTTTACGCATAAAAACCTCTCCCATCGGGAGAGGTCGACGAGCAAAGTGAGTCGGGTGAGGGTTTGTTGGGCGGGCGGAGCGAATAATGCCCTCACCCTGCGCTTCGCGCTTCCCTCTCCCTTAGGGAGAGGGAGTATCAGGCCACCAGCCCGCGCGCTTGCCTAACCCTCGGCGCAGCTTGGCAATAACCAATTGTATTATATTGATTTTATTGGCCTTGCGCGCTAGACTCAGTAGGTCGTTGGGTAGGGCGGCGGTGACGTTTGGTATCACCGAACCGTAATATAAGCGATACATATTAGGAATTGCTAATTTAACCGCCCCATGACCCCATTTATTCACCTGCTGGGGTACACGTGCCAAAGCCTCGATACAGGCGATGGCTTCTTCCTCGGTGGGGTCGTCACGGCGATACGCATCCGCATTTGGGCTCAAGTTAAACGCCATGTCTTGCACGAAATGCGTAAGACCTGTCGCGCAGCGTAAGCGTGGGTGGGTACGAAGTGTTGGCAGCGTTCCCATGTGACGTGCTGCAAATAAAAACCACACGAGTGCGCGCCAGATTTGCGCGAGCAGATAGCGCGGCGAAAAACGCAAGCGACTAGCATAAAAATCGACCACTTGTTCAGCTTTGAGAAGTGCGTCCAGACCCTTATGATTCCACGTATCTAGCAAACGCATCACACGCAGTGTGTCAGCATCGCGCGCCGCTTTGCAAGCAGGGCTTGGCGCGAGGTCATACGTATCGGCGCTGATGCGGCCCGTGATGCCATGTGGCGTGCGGCGAAGATCGGCATAGTGGCCAATCTCTTGCCCTGCAATCACCACCATGCGCGCTAAGGCTGGCCAGCCATCGGTGGTGTAGGTTTTTTCTTCGCCCTCAAAAAACGGGTCGCCACTGCAAGAAACATAAATCGCCAATCCTTCATCTGCCGCGGATTGCAGGCCGCTTGCTGTGCCATGGGTCTGCCAAAAATGCAGCGCCATCAAGTCCCCCACATTATGCGAGTAGGACACGAAAAATTCTGCGCCTTCGCGAAGCGCTAGTAACATCACGGCAGGGTGCGCCGACTGCATCAGCACACGTGCGACTTTAAGCTCTTTGGCTTCGTCAATGCCGCGCGCTTTTTTCAGCTCGCGGTGCAGTTGCTCCAACACCTCATCAATTGCCGCATCGCCAAGCCCCATCGGCACCGATTGCGCGATGGTTTGTCGCGTTTGGGGCAGTAATTCGGGGTTAGTCAATTCGCGGGCACTGAAGCTGCGGTCACTATCCACCGTCGAGTATTTCACGAAGTTGCGCTCATTATCTGCATTGATGCGTAGGCGACCAGACTTCACCAATTGCTGCGCCATTTGCTCCAGCACAGGCGGCATCTCCCACGCCTCCACAGCGGGGATAAAATGCAGCAAATGATATTCGTTGGAATTGGGCATGCGCGTCCTTAAAGTGGCGTGCCCGACAGGAGTCGAACCTGTGACCCTCTGCTTAGAAGGCAGATGCTCTATCCAGCTGAGCTACGGGCACGCACTCTTTTCTTATAGCAGTGTGCTTGCGCCACAGGCAAGAACATGCTACGTGCCCGAATTATGAGCACAAAACCATACAAAATCGGCATCATCCAGATGTCAATGTCCGCGGACCCAAAAGCCAACATGGATAAGGCGATTGCCTTGCTGCGCGATGCAAAGAAACAAGGCGTGCAGGTTGCCTGCCTGCCCGAGCTATTTTTAAGCCCCTATTTCTGCCAGAGCGAAAATCACGACTATTTCAAATACGCCGAGCCAATCCCAGGCCCGAGCACCGAGACATTGAGCAAGGTCGCCAAGGAACTCGACATGGTGGTGGTTGCCTCGCTGTTCGAGCGTAGAGCCGCAGGTGTCTATCACAACACCACCGTGGTATTCGATGCGGATGGCACGGATTTGGGCATCTACCGTAAAATGCATATTCCAGACGATCCGCGTTACTACGAGAAATTTTATTTCACGCCGGGTGATACAGGCTTCAAGAATTTCGACACGAAATACGGCCGCATCGGCGTATTAATTTGCTGGGATCAATGGTTCCCCGAAGCCGCGCGCCTTACCGCCATGCAAGGCTGCAGTGTGATTTTCTATCCGACCGCGATTGGTTGGCACCCTGCCGAGAAAGAACAATACGGCGAAGAGCAATGGAACAAATGGCAGACGGTGATGCGCGGTCACGCCGTTGCCAATAACGTGTTCATTGCAGCGCCGAATCGCACGGGTCTTGAAAAAGATACGGACGGCGGTGCGCTCGAATTCTTCGGCCACAGCTTTATTTGCGACACGTCGGGCCGTTACATCGAACATGCAGACGATCATTCACAAGCCATCCTGACGGCGACGATTGACCCTGCAAAGGTCGAAAAACAGCGCCAATATTGGCCGTTCTTCCGTGACCGTCGTATTGATGCGTATGGTAAAATCCTCGAGCATCCAAGCGCGTAAGTCATGAGCAACTTCCTCATGCCCGCAGAGTGGGCGCCACAAAAACGTATCTGGCTTTCATGGCCACATAACGACGCGGACTGGCCAGGTAAATTTGCGCCTATCCCCTATGTCTTTGCCGAAATGGTGCGCCTTATTTCGCGCGACCAACGTGTTGGGTTGCTGGTAAAAGATGCGAAGGCAAAAACCACCGCGACCAAATTACTCAAAGAAGCACATGCGAATCTGAAGTATGTCGATTTCGTGATTGCACCGACCGATCGTGGTTGGTTGCGCGATTGTGGGCCAATCTGGGTGAAAAGCGGCAAGGAGCTTGTCGGTCTTGATTGGGGTTTCAGCGCATGGGCGAAATATCCGAATTGGAAAAAAGACACGATCGTGCCAACCCATGTGCTGGGTTTTACCGAGCATGCTGGCCTTATTCCCAAGCATAAGGGCAAGCAAGTAACGCTTGAGGGCGGCGGTATCGAGGTGGATGGTGCAGGCAGCATCATCGTCACCGAGGAATGGCTGCTGAGCAAAAAACAGATTCGCAACCCCGGCTTTACGCGCAAAGATTACGAGCAGATTTTTGCAAACTATCTGGGTGCAACAAATACCATTTGGCTTGGCAATGGCATCGTGGGTGATGATACGCACGGCCATGTTGACGATATTACGCGTTTTGTTGCACCGGGTAAAATCGTCACCGTAGTCGAGCACGATAAGAAAGACGCGAACTACAAATTGCTACAGGATAATGTGAAACGCTTGAATAAGGCGCGTGATGCAAATGGCAAGCCTTTTGAGGTCATCGACATCCCTATGCCGCGCCCTGTGATGTATGACGGCGAACGCTTACCAGCCTCTTACGCAAACTTCCTGATTTGCAACAAGGTAGTATTGGTGCCCGTGTTCAATGATGTGGCGGATAAAGACGCGCTCGATACGCTGCAAGCCTGTTTCCCAACTCGCGAAGTCATCGGCATTTATGCGCGTGATTTAGTGTGGGGACTGGGCACGATTCATTGCCTCACGCAACAAGAGCCTCTCTAAATTTCTTGCTCAAAACCGACGCTTCGACGGCGGTTGACGCCGAAAGGCCCTGCGCCGCTTGAGCGAACTTAAAGCTACGCCGCAGCAGGCAACCCAATCTTATGACGACCCAAATAATCGGCGAGCGCACTGCGCTGGCGTTGTAAGCCTTCCGCCGTATAGCCTTCACAACGCGCAACGAGTTTTGCCTCTGTATTGGAAGCACGTATCAGCCACCAACCATATTCGTTGGTCACGCGAACACCGTCGAGCTGGTTGACCGACGCGCCGTCTTTCGTAAGCATCGCTGCCAGTGATTCAATGATGCCGAATTTTTTGTCATCATCGCATGCGATGCGCCATTCTTCCGAGCTATGTAAAACGGGCAGTGCTTCAATCAAAGCACTAAGTGGACGTTTGCTTTCCACGACAATCCGAATCAAACGCATGGCGGCATAGAGCGCGTCATCGTAGCCGTAATATTCGTCGGCAAAAAAGATATGGCCACTGGCTTCACCTGCGAATGCTGCGTTCGTCTCGCGCATCTTATCTTTGATGAGCGCATGTCCTGTTTTCCACATGAGTGGGTGACCACCCCATGCCGCGACTTGTTTGAAAAACGCATCCGTCGTTTTGACGTCGGCGATAATGGTGGCGTCTTTCTTTCGCGCCAAAACATCTTTTGCAAAGAGCATCAGCAAATGGTCTGGGGATACGATTTTCCCACGCTCATCCACGACGCCTAAACGATCACCATCTCCATCAAATGCTAGGCCAATCAAGGCGCCCCGAGATTTCACCGCCTTTTGCAGATCGATGAGATTGGACGATTTTGAAGGGTCAGGCTCATGATGGGGAAAATCACCGTCTATTCGTGTATAAAGCGCGAGTGCATCTGTATCATCCTCTTTGGTAAGTGCGGTAATCACGTCGCCCGCGGCACCATTACCTGCGTCCCACACGATATTGAGATCATGGACATCTAAGCCAATCGGCAATGCTTTTTTGAGCTCAGCAAGATACTCTTCTTGAATGCTGACTTCTTCACTATGGCCGCGACCACGTGTGAGTTGCTGTGTTTCAATGCGCGTACGCAAGGCACGTAACGTCTCGCCATGCACGCTTGCACCCAAGCAGGTGAATTTCGCGCCATTATGGTCTTTCGGGTTGTGCGAACCCGTGACCATCACCGAGGCATCGGCCGCCAAAAAATGCGCAGCAAAGTAGCACATGGGGGTAGGGCCGATACCTGCATCGAGCACCGTCGCGCCAGCACTGGCCATGCCTTCGCGCATGGCATGGGCAAGAGCAGGCGAAGAATGGCGGCCATCGCGCATGAGCACGATATGCGGTGTACGACAGTTGACCGTGTCAACCACATGGCTGGCGAAGGCTTGGCCGATAGCATAGAAGTCCTCAGCGCTTAGCGTTTTGCCAAAGATACCGCGTATGTCATAGGCGCGAAAAAGCGATGCGTCAGGTAGTGTGTTCATGATGGGATTCTAAGCTGCGCTCTCGGCGACAGGTTCTACAGCAACCGGCTGCTCGGACTGAGCGATTGGCGAAGAGTCATTCGCGGCCTCAGGCGGAGGTGTGGGTGCGACAGGCTTCACCTCGCCAGTACGTACCTCAGCAATGCGTTGGTCAATCGCTGGAATTTTAAGCGCTTTGAGTAGCTCGCGCACTTCTTGACGTGCCGCCAAATGCGACATGGAAAGGGAACTAGAAGCACCATTGGTTTCCGTCACATCCAGCACGGTGAGACCGAGCAAGAACATCTCGCGAAAAATCACACGCTCAGAAAATCCGGGTGCTTGCCTAAAGCCGATACGCTTGGCGAGCGCTTCCATGACCTGCGTAATCATGCGCTTATTGCGCGCGTCGATATTGCTCAGGCGGTTGCGCATCACGACCCAATCAATCGATCCGCCATCGCGCTTAGCGCGCATCATTTTCTGTTCCCAGAGCATTTCACTGTAAATGCTGGGGCGCTGTACCTCGAGGGTGGAACCATCCACCGTTGCCAGTACGTCCAAATCGACGAAGCTATCATTAATCGGCGTAATCACTGTATCGGCAAAGCTATGCGCAAGGCGCGACAGATAAGTGTCGTTACCCGGTGAATCAATCACCACGAAATCGCAGGTGACGAGTAGCTTGGCAAGTGCGCGGGTGAAGCGGTCACGATCATCCGCCTCGGCGTCAGGTTGCGAAGGGAAGGGGCTTTTATTGACCACAATGTGATGCGGCATGGGTAGTGGCGTATTTTCTTTGGCAATCGTCACTTTGCGATTTTCGAAATAGCGCGTCAGCGAACGTTGGCGTGCATCAATATCCATCGACCCCACGCGAAATCCAAGACGCAACAGCGCCACGATGAGATGCACCGTCGTCGTCGTTTTGCCTGAGCCACCTTTTTCATTACCAGTCACGATAATATGGCCACGGCGTATGGGATTTTGTGAGGTAGTAGCTTGCATAAGTGTGTTGTTCTTGAATCGTTAAGCAGCAACACT
The DNA here is from genome assembly GCA_049314715.1 of Rickettsiales bacterium. Taxonomy (GTDB): domain Bacteria; phylum Pseudomonadota; class Alphaproteobacteria; order Rickettsiales; family UBA3002; genus JAFLDD01. The sequence goes on along the minus strand of JBMOEL010000038.1, from coordinate 15 downwards.
AAACTAACCCCTGCT
>JBMOEL010000037.1:0-14329 GCA_049314715.1 Rickettsiales bacterium | reverse complement strand
GGATATGAAACCCGGTTCCGCAACCTTGCCATTTTTTGGCATTCAGCCAGTGGTGTATGATGCGCATGGCAAGTTACTCGAAGGCGCGTGCGAGGGCATGTTGTGCATTGCCGATTCATGGCCGGGGCAGGCACGCACCATCTGGGGTGATCATGAGCGTTTTAGGCAAACGTATTTTTCCAGCGTCCATGGCGCCTATTTCACGTCCGACGGCTGTAAGCGCGATGCAGATGGCTATTATTGGATAACGGGACGTGTGGATGACGTGATTAACGTGAGTGGCCATCGTTTAGGGACGGCGGAAATCGAGTCCGTACTCGTGGCGCATCAGCACGTGGCAGAAGCCGCAGTGGTTGGCTATCCGCATGATATTAAGGGGCAGGGTATTTACGCTTATGTGACGCTGAATGCGGGTGTGGAAGCCAGTGATGCGCTGAACGCCGAACTCAAGCAATTCGTGCGTAAGCATATTGGTGGGCTTGCTGTGCCTGAATTCATTCACTTCACGTCTGGTTTGCCCAAAACGCGCTCGGGCAAAATCATGCGCCGTATTTTGCGCAAAATCGCCGAGAATGATTATGGGAATCTGGGGGACACCACCACACTACTTGACCCTGATGTGGTTAAGCAATTGATTGAGACAAGGTTGAATCGGTAATTGCTGCGCTGCACTATAACCTACGGATTTTGCTCTGAATTTGCTTGAGTCTGGCGGGCGAGTCGCTACAAGTGCATCTTCCCAATCGCACGAGGAAAATCATGGCCAAAGCCGCCGCAAAAAAGAAAAGCAAATCTGCGCCTGCAAACGTGAAGAAAAACGCGAAGGCTGCGCCTAAAAAAACGCTACAGACAGTAGTGAAATCCAGCACTACTACGGTGCCCAAAGAAAAACTTATAAAAATGTTCCGCGAAATGCTGCTCATCCGCCGCTTCGAAGAGAAGGCAGGGCAGCTTTACGGTATGGGATTAATTGGTGGATTCTGCCACCTTTACATCGGTCAAGAGGCAGTGGTCACAGGCATTCAAGCCGCTGGCAAACCTACTGACGCCGTCGTAACGACATATCGCGACCACGCGCATATGATTGCTTGCGGCATGGAACCACGCGGCATTATGGCCGAGTTGACGGGCCGCATCGGTGGCTTCTCGAAAGGTAAGGGCGGGTCGATGCATATGTTCTCCGTCGAGAAGAATTTCTTCGGTGGTCATGGTATCGTCGGCGCGAACGTGCCACTGGGTACGGGCATGGCCTTCGCGCAAAAATACAAAGGCACGAAGGATATCACCTTCACCTATTTCGGTGATGGTGCCAGCAACCAAGGCCAAGTTTATGAGTCGTTCAACATGGCGTCGCTTTGGAATTTGCCGGTCATCTACATTATCGAGAACAACGAATATGCGATGGGTACGAGCACCCAGCGCCACGCCGCCGACACGCATCTTTATAAGCGCGGCGAAGCCTTCGGCATTCCCGGCATCAAAGTAAATGGGATGGATGTGTTGGAAGTCTATGAAGCCGCGAAAAAAGTGATCGAGCATGTGCGCAGCGGCAAAGGCCCGTATTTGATGGAAGTGAAAACCTATCGCTATCGTGGCCATTCGATGTCTGACCCCGCAAAATATCGTACGAAAGAAGAAGTCGAAAAATACAAAGAGCAGCGCGATGCGCTTAATAATTTCCGTGAGTATTTGAGCAAGAATAAAATCGCCAGCGAAGCGGACTTCAAAAAAATCGAAGACGAGGTGAAAGCCATCGTCAATGATGCTGCTGAGTTTGCCAAAGAATCACCCGAGCCGGATGCCACCGAGCTTTGGACAGATGTGTTGAGTAAGGAGTAACGCCATGGTCATGACAACGGTAAGAGATGCACTGCGTGACGCGATGGCCGAGGAAATGCGCCGCGACAAAGACGTATTCGTGATGGGCGAGGAAGTCGCCGAATATCAGGGCGCCTACAAAGTAACGCAAAATTTGCTGCAGGAATTTGGCGATAAGCGCGTAGTCGATACACCCATTACCGAACACGGTTTTGCTGGCCTTGCAGTCGGTGCGGCGTTCATGGGGCTCAAGCCTGTCGTCGAGTTCATGACATGGAATTTCGGGATGCAGGCGATTGACCAAATCATCAACTCCGCTGCCAAGACGCTTTATATGTCGGGCGGTCAGGTGAAATCACCCATCGTGTTTCGTGGGCCCAATGGCGCGGCATCACGCGTGGCGGCGCAGCACTCGCAGTGCTACGCGAGCTGGTATGCGCATTGCCCGGGACTCAAAGTGATAGCACCTTATGATGCGGCGGATGCAAAAGGCTTGCTGAAATCTGCCATTCGTGACCCGAACCCTGTTATCTTTTTGGAAAACGAAATTCTCTACGGCGCGCAGTTTGAAGTACCTGAAGGCGAACACCTCGTGCCAATCGGCAAAGCAGCGGTGAAGCGCCAAGGTAAGGACGTGACCATCGTAGCCTTTAGTATCTGCGTGAAATACGCACTCGAAGCAGCCGAGCGTTTGGCAGCCGAAGGCATCAGCGCGGAAGTCATTGATTTGCGCACGTTGCGCCCACTCGACAAACAAACCATCATCGACTCTGTTCGTAAAACCCACCGCCTTATTTCAGTGGAAGAGGGTTGGCCAGTCGCGGGTATCGGTTCAGAAATCGCCGCAATTGCCATGGAAGAGCTCTTCGACGAGCTCGATGCACCGATGGTGCGCGTCACCGGTAAAGACGTGCCGCTTCCATACGCCGCTAATCTTGAAAAACTCGCACTGCCTTCAACCGAAGATGTGGTTGTTGCTGCACGTGAATTGATTCACCCCAACGCCTTTGCCGCATAGGAGAACGATATGAGACATGTAGTTATCGCCGTCGCCGCCTTGCTTGCTGCAACCACTGCCAATGCGCAGGAATTATCACCCGTTCGTGCCATTAGCGTGACGGGGCAGGCAGAGCGTAAAGTCGTGCCCGACGAGGCGCATTTACAAGTGAATCTCAATGCGCAGGAAATGAAATTGGCGATGCCAAAAAAGCCCATGACGCAAAACTCAATCAATTGATAGCGATTGTGCGTGGTGCGGGCATACCTGAAAATAAACTGCGCACGGACTCATCGAATACTCAGCCGATTTATACCTATGAAAACAATCCAGCGACGGGTCAAAACACGCGTCTTTTCAAGGGTTATCGCGTACAGACCAATGTGGATGTTACCATCAGCGATACCACGAAACTTGCCGATTTAATGGACCAAATCACAGGCGCAGGTTTTGAGAAAGGCGCTAATACGGAGTGGGGCAATCTGCTCAATCTCTATTATACGATTTCCAATCCTGATGCGATTCGTGATGACATTATGATTGAAGCCATTGCGAATGCGAAATCGAAAGCGCAGCGTATGGCAACCGCAGCGGGCGCAGAATTAGCGCGCGTTCACCAGATTATCGAGAATGGCACACCACAATTTACCCGCTACCCTATGCCGATGATGGCGATGGCCAAAGGTGGCGTAATGATGGATGCCGCAGAAGCCGTCGCCCCACCTGCGGGTGAGCAAGCCTTAAGTGCGACGGTCACCGTCGTCTATGAATTGAAGTAAGAAGGAAACGACCATGCCAATCGAAATTTTAATGCCCGCACTTTCACCGACTATGACCGAGGGCAACCTCGCTAAGTGGAACAAGAAGGAAGGCGACAAGGTCAAAGCCGGTGACGTGATTGCCGAAATCGAAACCGACAAAGCGACGATGGAAGTTGAAGCCGTCGACGAAGGCACGATTGGTAAAATCGTAATTCCTGCGGGCACCGAAGGCGTGAAGGTGAACGAAGTCATTGCACTCTTGCTTGAAGACGGTGAAGACAAAAAAGCACTCGATGCATGGAAGCCAAAAGCGGCACCGAAGAAAGAAGAGCCTAAAGCCGCAGCGGCTGCACCTGCTTCTGCAGCGCCTACGGCGGCTCCTACCGCTGCGCCTGCGGCACCCGTGCTTGCACCGCGCGCACCTGCAGCGCCCGTGGTCTCACAACGCAATACGGGTGAGCGTGTGGTTGCCTCTCCGCTTGCGAAACGCATCGCGAAACAGCGCGGCATCAACTTGTCGAACCTGATTGGTACGGGTCCACATGGTCGCGTCACCAAAATCGACGTGGATAGCGCTGTATCAGGTGGTGGCGGTAAAATCGTGCGTAACCCAACCGAATTCGTGCAGATTCCGAATAACAACATGCGCAAGGTAATTGCCAAGCGCTTGCAGGAATCCAAGCAAACGGTTCCGCATTTCTATCTCACTATTGAGGTGGAGATTGATACGCTGCTCGAAGCACGCCAACAACTCAACGAACATGCAACCGCACAAAGCAAAGACGGCAAACCACCTTATAAGCTTTCGGTGAATGATATGGTGATTCGTGCGACTGCATTGGCGCTGCGTGATATGCCTGCCTGCAACGTCAGCTGGTATGACGATGCGATTGTACAATATCAAAACGTCGATATCTCCGTAGCCGTTGCGACGGATGGCGGCTTGATTACTCCCATCATTCGCAATGCTGACCAGAAGTCCTTGCCGCAAATTTCCGCGGAAATGAAAGAGCTCGCCGCACGTGCGCGTGAAAACAAATTGAAGCCTGAAGAATTCCAGGGTGGCGGTTTCTCAGTCTCAAATCTCGGCATGTATGGCATCAAAAATTTCCAAGCTATTATCAACCCGCCGCAAGCATGTATCTTGGCGGTTGGTGCGGGTGAAGAGGTCGTGCGTGTGCGCGAAGGTTCGGTTGTTGCCGTGAATGTGATGAGCCTGACTTTGTCGGTCGATCACCGCGCGGTAGACGGTGCGTTGGGTGCGCAATATCTGCAAGCTTTGAAGCGTTATATTGAGCAGCCCGTGCTGATGTTCGTCTAATGGCACTCTATATCTGCAAACATTGCGGATATGAAGGTGAAGCGAAACGACAAAAGCGCGGCAGCAGAGGGGTCGAGATTTTTTTATGGTCCACACTGTTGCTTCCGGGTCCGCTTTATACAATCTGGCGGATGACGGGGAAAAGTAAAGAATGCCCGAACTGTGAACGACAAGGGTTCGTAAAGAGTTCGAGCGACGAGGGGTATCTCGTGAAGAAGCGATTTGAAAAAGAATTGGGTGATGTGAAAAAATCAGAACCTCAATTGAGTAACGAATCCTTTGGTCGCGCGACATCGCAGGTTGAGGAAGTAAAAAAGCGTCAGGTAGATCCTGACCAGTTTTAGGAGTGAGTATGAGTGAGCAGTTCGATGTCGTAGTAATTGGTGGTGGCCCAGGTGGTTATGTGGCGGCGATTCGCGCCTCACAACTTGGCATGAAAGCCGCCGTAGTCGAGCGCGACAAGCTGGGTGGAATCTGCCTCAACTGGGGGTGTATTCCAACTAAAGCGCTGCTGCGTTCCTCAGAAATCTATCACAATATGCAACATGCCGATGCGTATGGGCTGAGTGCAAAAGAAATCAAATTCGATTTACAAAAAATCGTTGCGCGCTCGCGTGAGGTTTCCTCGACCATGAATAAAGGTATTGGCTTCTTGATGAAGAAACACAAGGTCACGGTGTTCGAAGGTTCGGGCGCATTGGCTGGTCGTGGTAAAATCAGCGTGAAAAACGGCGATAAAAAAATTGCGGATATTGAAGCCAAGCACACCATCATCGCAACAGGTGCGCGTGCGCGCGTGATTCCAGGTTTGGAGCCTGATGGTAAATTGGTGTGGACTTATCGTGAAGCCATGGTGCCTGATGTGATGCCAAAATCATTGGTGGTGGTTGGCTCTGGCGCCATCGGTATTGAGTTCGCGAGTTTCTATAAAACCCTTGGCGCAGAGGTAACGGTGGTCGAAGTGCAAGACCGCATCATGCCCGTAGAGGACGAAGAGATTTCTAAAATGGCGCAGAAAATGATGGAAGCGGAAGGCATGAAATTCCGCCTTGCTGCTACCGTAAAGGCCTTCAAAAAAGGTAAAGACAACGTGACCGTGACGCTTGAAGGCAAAGACGGCAAAAAAGAAGACATCACCGCCGACCGCGTGATTATGGCAGTGGGTATTGTGGCGAATACCGAGAATCTCGGCCTCGAAGGCACGAAGGTAAAACTGGAGCGCGGCAATATCGTGATTGATGGTTTTGGCCGTACGCATGAGTCTGGCGTCTATGCGATTGGTGACGTGGCGGGTGCGCCATGGCTTGCCCATAAAGCATCGCACGAGGCGATCATTTGCGTGGAAGCGATTGCGGGATTGCATCCGCACCCGATGAAGCGCGAGAACATTCCGGGTTGTACCTATTGCCGCCCACAAGTGGCAAGCGTTGGCCTGACTGAGAAAGCCGCGAAAGAAAAGGGCTATGAGCTGAAAGTTGGCCGCTTCCCATTCATGGGTAATGGCAAAGCCGTGGCGCTGGGCGAGGCTGAGGGCCTCATCAAAACCGTGTTCGACGCGAAAACGGGGGAGCTACTCGGTGCGCATTTGATTGGCACCGAAGTCACGGAGCTGATTCATGGATTCGTGCTCGGCAAAACCAATGAGCTGACCGAGGCGGAGTTCATGCACACGGTCTACGCGCACCCGACCTTGAGCGAGATGATGCATGAGTCGGTACTGGCAGCGTACGGTCGCCCAATTCATATCTAAGTTGCAGCACCGCCTATTTTCTGCTATATACTAGAGCAACAGCCCATCTCAGAGGCATTTGAGATCACCGATATGGCAAGCGGACAAGGTTCCGTATGAAGCGCGCGCCGCTGTTTTACCGCTCTGTGTATGACGAACAAGCCTTAGACGACTGCTTCTCCGATTTGATTCACGCCAAACTTTCCGACCAAGATAAAATCGAGGTTGGCTGCTTGATTCAATATTTCATGATTCTCAAAGCTTACGGCATTATTGAGCTTCCCATAGACATTACCAAACATCGCCAGGGCGAGGGGCCTGATTTCAGTATTTGCAGCAATGAAGGTTTGTTTGGTGTCGAGATGACCAAAGTCACCACGCAGGATTACCAAGTCTGGCTGAAGCGCCGCATGAATTACCGCGCGATTAAAGACATGAACGACTATCTGGAGCACAAGCCCGAACAGCGTGTAGGCGAGTTGGCGCAACTTCGCGTGCTGCGCAAGAATTTCAAAATCGCCAATTATCATGCCAGCGTGAAAGACATGTTCGCCTGCGATTTAGTGTTGGAGGAGGATGGCGATTGTTCGCTCGATATCGACGTGCAGATGGACGTGCTGCAGCGCTATGTAGGGCAGGTGAAAAACCAAAAATTCCGCCGTATCTCGATGATTTCAGGCTCGGTGCTGTTTTATGCCATCAACACGCCGGAGGCCGCGATTCTCGAAGCGCCGGAGTCTATCCCAACATGGCTACGCCCGCAGAAGCTTATGCTGGAAACCCCACAGTCGGAGCTCTGGCATTAAGCGGCGCGCCAGCTTTTAACTTTGGCTTTGAATTTTTCGAATTGCATCACGTTGTCGATACGGCGGCGCAGAAACGCTTCCGTTTCTGCGAGGTTCGGCGAATCATCACTTAGCCAAACATAAAGTGTACTCATATAGACTTTAGAAAGAATGATACGCTTGGAGTAATGATTCCAATCCGTTGCCGTATCACCGCTTAAGTGCCACATTTCATCCATCGTACGATAGAGCGCACGCAAACCAGCGGCCGCGTGCCATGGCAAGGCGTAAACCGCTACGCCACGACGAATCGCCTCACGGTAGGGCAGATTTTGTTTGAGCCGCACCAATACGCAGGTCGTAATGCGCTCACGCACTTTCATGCTGGCAAGGTTGTAATCGCGCTTCAAGCTTTCGCTCATGCGCGCATCGCCGCGCTGGGTGAAATATTCTAGCGCTTCAAACACACCGCTGGGGAAGGCACGCGAAACATCCGCCTTATGGAGCCCTGCTTTTTGCGCGGCGCGCTCTAATACGCTATCCGTCCACCCATCAAAAGCGATGTCGGGCAAGGCAGCATCTAAAATGCGATCTTGTAGTGAGGTCATGGCGTAAGTCTAGGCCTAGCCTAAACCATGCGCAAGTGCGTTTTCTTAGCGGAAAGGCCCGTGATAACGCGTTCGGCGGGCAGGAACATGCTGATTACTGTGCCTTGGCCGCGCATGGCTTCAATAGAAACCTTGCCCTGATGCTTGGCAATCAATTCCTTAGCCAGTGACAAGCCAAGACCAATACCATTACCTTCGACTTTGAAATACGCCGCGTCGGATTGGAGGGCGGCGCGAATGGCTTTCAGTTGTTCGTCAGGCATGCCTTTGCCGAAATCACGCACCGCAATCACCAAACCATCCTGCCCTTGTGGACGTGCGCTGATGTGAATCTCACCACCATTGAGCGAATGCTTGACCGCGTTCGAGAGAAAATTCGACAGCGCACAAAGCAATTGCCTACGATCCGCATGCAGAGTGATGCTGTGCGGAATATCGAGCTTGAGGGTAATGTCACGCGTAAATGCTTCATGTGAAAAAATTTCACGCACTTCCGCAAGTAATTCGTTGAGTGAGAAGGGCTCTTCCTTCATCGCCATGCCGCCCGAATCGAGTGAGGCAATTTCCAACAAATCATTCACTTTACCCAAAAGCTGCTGACCTGATTCATGGATATTCGTTACATATTCGCGGTAGTTGGGATGACCCACATCGCCAAACACCTGCGTGCGCATCATCTCCGAAAAGCCCATGATGGCATTGAGCGGCGTGCGCAATTCATGACTCATGCTCGACAGAAATGCCTGACGGCCACGATTCGCCTCTTCTAATTGCTGTTCGGCTTTACGCAGGTTTTCTTCCATGCGGTCCATTTGGGTGATGTACCAATTCACATCATCCATCTCTTCTGGTGTATAGGGTTCATCAACCACAGGCGCTTGGCTTTTCACGTGTGCTGGTTGTGATTCATTTTTTACAATGGTAGGCTGGGCGATGCCTGTTGCTACGCGGGTCAGCGTCGATGCATCAATACGGCCAAACGCAATGCGCTGCGACTTTTTGCGCTGCTGCTGCGTGAGTTCGTACACATCTCGCCAATAAATCCACCACATGGGGCAACGCTAAACTATGTGCATTGCGTGATGTTATCAAAAAGGTGAAAAAATCAAAATAGAGCGCTGGGAATTATAAGATTTGTGGCTTTTACGCCGCGAGTAGCGCATCCAGTTTGCCCGCTTTGTCGAGCGCGTAGAGATCATCAAATCCCCCTACATGCGTTTCGCCAATGAAAATTTGCGGAACCGTGCGGCGACCACCAGCCTTCACGACCATCTCTTCGCGCACCTTATCGTCCTCAGCGTTTATCTCGGTGTAGGTTTGACCTTTGCGTTTGAGCAAATCCTTGGCGCGCACGCAGTAAGGGCAATAGGTAGTGGTGTAAATGACGATATGAGCCATAAATAATCCCTTATTCTTTTGCGATTTCAATCCAGACTTCGTTACGACGCAAGAATGGCAATGTCCATGGTGGATTATAGAAGCTGTAGCTTGCGGGTGAAAGTGCCTTCAATTTTTCTTTCGCGACCCAGTCTTCGAGTTTTTTCTGATGTGTTTTCAAATTATCATCACCTGTTGACCATGAAAAGCGAATTACCGCGAAGCGTTTTGCTGGCGCTTCAGAAATCAACACGCGCGTATCATTGGGCGTTGGCAGTGTGGCGCGTGTATACTTAGAAGGCATGGTAAAACGTGTGCGCCACACACCGTCTTTTCCCTCAAGTGATTGGGTGACAGGTGTGGTCATTGCGATATTCTCGGAAGCTTGGGATACAGGCGTTGTCATCGCGATGGTGTTTTTGGCAGTGTTATTGCCAAAAATATAATCTGCAATAATGCGGAACCCTTCGCTAATCGCTTCTTGGCGCGGGCCTTTGGTTACCGCCTCGGCAACGAGTGACGGCGCATAATCACGAATCTCAAACGGCGCTTCAGCACGCACGACGGTGTAGTTCGGCTCTTCATATTGTCCCATATTCACCCCACAGGCTGCGAGACTTGCTAGCAGCAAAATGCTTACGACAAGTACGGCACGTTTACGGTTTTTGCGCATTGGAAATCCATATCGTTAGTAAGTGAACAATGAACGTAGGTCAGAATAATGGGATAACAAGAGACGCGATTAAAAATCGAGGTCTTTATAGTGATCGGGCGGAGTGAATCCATAGATTTTATCCTCCAGCACATCACGGAAAGACGGGCGTGATTTAATGAGCACATACCATTCCTTGACGGCGGGCTTATAATCCCAGTCAATCTCGCCCAAATAATCCAAACAGCTCAAATACGCTGCGGCGGTCATATCGGCCATGGTGAGATATTCACCCGCCAGCCAGTTTCGCCCCATCAATAAATGGGCGATATAATCAAGATGGAAACGCAGATTGCTTTTGCCAGCACGTATGGCTTCCGAAGAAGGCTCGCCATACCCCAGCAGACGCTTAAAGACTTTTTCAAACAGAATGTTTTGCGCCACTTCGCGCTCGAATTTAGCATCAAACCACTCCACAATACGGCGTACTTCGGCGCGCTCTTCGGGGGTATTGCCATAAAACTGTACTTCGGGGAATTTCTCGTCGAGATATTCGCAAATCGCATAGGCGCCCACAATTGGCTGTAATACTTTCTCAACAATCAATACCGGCACTTCACCTGCGGGATTGAGCGCAAAAAATTCCACGCGCCGTTGCCAGACATCTTCCTGCTTCAGTTGGAAGTTAATGGTTTTCTCCCTCAGCATCAGCCGAATTTTACGGCAGGCAGGTGACAGCGGTGTGTGATAGAGAACGTGCATTAGGCTTTCTTCGCCTGCATGTTGAGAATGGCAGCAAGCACACCAAGCGGCACGAAGATTTTAATCCACATACTCACGCCTGAGCCAAAGATTATCAGCGCGAATGCTTCGATAATCGTCAGCGGGATAAGTGCAATCGCCAGCACTCTCACGCTCGCATCATAATCCAAGCTGCGCTTCATGAAGTTAGCCAGCACCAGCCCGCCCACGGCGAGGGGAATCAGCAAAAATAGGCGAATAATTACAAAAACAGGCATGAGCACCAGCCATGTCATCGCGCCCATCAAGAGATAAAATTTCCAGATATTGGCATGCACAGCCACCATGAGGTCACTCACATAATCATTCATGTTGGTGCGATTGAGGGCAAAAGGCTGCGGCATATCTTTGAAGAACTCGGCAAGCGGGCGAATTTTTGTTTCGTTATTTCCAGCGTCTGTGTCCTTTGCAATCACATCAGTTGCGGTGATGAGAATGGGTGTCGTCATATTCGCATAGGTGGTTGCACCCGATGTATCGACGGTAATGACTTCCTCACGAATCGTATCGCCGAACACCTCCATATCAATAATAATCGCGTGCGGGCCAGACACAGAGGTGCTGAGTGTGTTATTCTGAACGGTGCTATCTGGCCATTGGTCGGCCACTTGGCGCAGCGCCTCTTCAAGCACCGAAACCTTGCCGCCATCACGTTCCTGTACGAATTGCGTATGCAAGATGCGTGTACCAGCAATCAAGCCAACCAGTAAAAGTAACGCGAATACGCCAATTGTATAACGCATGGCCCAGCCCTTCCATTGACCATGCACCTCTTTATAAAGGTCAAAATCATAGAAGCTGCGTAGGATAATGGTTAAAAATGCTTTCATGTTACCTCGCGTTAAAGCGTTCCAATAAGGTGGGCAATACCGACTCAATCGCCGTGGGCGCAATGCCAAGGTCTTTGAGTTGCAACGCATCGGCACTCGCCACATTATCCATTTTCAATAGGCGCACTTGGTCGCGGGTGATTTGCGGCGGGAAGGGGAGAAGTTCGCTCGCCCACCCCATCAGCGACGCAATCGGCGATGGAATGCTGATAAGGCATTTTTTACGACCCGTGAGCGAAAGCATGAGCTTTAACAGCTCTTTCATGCTGTAGGTTTTGGGGCCAGCGAGTTCAAACGTCTTACCCGCTACATCGGTCGTTGCCGCAACAAAAATCGCCGCCGCCACATTTTCAACCGTGACGGGTTGGAAGCGCGTATGCCCACCCGCAATCAAGGGCAGGGCAGGTGCAATCATGCTCATACTACCAAAGCGCTGAAAAAACCCATCCTCAGGCCCAATCACCAGCGACGGGCGCAGAATCGTCACGCTCGGGAAAATGGCGCGAACGGCCTCTTCGCCCGCCAATTTTGTATGGCCATAGCGTGAATCGGGGTTGGGGCTCAGCGCAGATATCTGAATGAATTTTTTAACACCTGCTTTTTTGGCCTGCTCGGCAATGAGCTTCGCACCCTTCACGTTAATCGCCTCAAACTTTTGGCGGCCAGATTGATACAGAATGCTGACGAGGTTAACGACCACATCCGAGCCTGCGAATTTGCCCTCAAGCGTTTCGGGTTTGGTGATATCCACGCGCTGGAGCACGATCTGCCCAACTGTTCCTGCGGTTTTCAAGAATTCAGCGGCGATGATGTCGCGGCACAATACCTTGACGCGCCAGCCAGCATCCGCAAAGCGTTTAACGGTATGGCGACCAACAAATCCTGAGCCGCCGACAATAGTAACAATCGGTGAAGACATGAGAACTCCCAAAGATGGTCATCCATACCAACTAGCTGTAAAAAAGCAAGGAGTCGTCAGCCTCTCGTGCCTACACCATTGCCAGTATTAATAAGATCAACGGTGGAAAGCAGCCCAGTACGTTCAGATATGGTGCCTTGACCTAGATGATGAACGCGACTTACTTCGCTTTTAAGGCGCGGAATCTCATATGCTGTAACTGCTCGGCTGACAAAAATACCATGTGTGGATTGTGGCCCCAATAGTTTGAATTGTTGTTCGAGTTCATCAATATGTTTTGGTGTGATTAAATCGAAGCCATCTTTGCCACGAATATGAAATTCCTGATTGCTTTTTGTTCCTATAGCTTCAATCGAGACTGCAAGACCATTAGCATTCAAGGTCTCTTCAAGTCTTTTTAGTTTAGACTCCAGCAATTCTCGGTCGGTAGTATGGCTTGTGGTTAAAACGATAGAGTTGTTTTCTCTAGAGTAATGCACATGGGCGATGGCGGCTCTGCCAGTATTTGGCGCGAGTGTCGTGGAATAGTAATCCAGCAAATCTTTACTCGCGATAACTCCCGCTTCTTTGCGTTTGAAGGTGTGGCCACTATCTGCATGGTTTCGTCCGCCACGATAATCGTAGGTAATGTCTCTTGGTAGTGCAGGAAATGTGCGTGGTGGTGCGATATCATCGTCGCGGTTAATGATCATAACCTGATAAGGTTTATAGTATGGGTTGTCTAAAATTTTATCTGCTTCTTCTTGTGACAAAGTTTTATCTTTGACGCGATGTAAAACATCTGTTGCCGATACGAGTTCGCCATTTTCCCAATAATAGGAGAATTCTTTTTCGTTAAAGGATCCGCCAGTGACAGATAGATTCTCTAGGAGTGCAGTTTTACTTTCATTGTCAGCCCCTACTATTGGTTGGCCTTTCTCGTCTGTGGCCATTAATTGATGTTGAATCAGGCGTGAGCCATCTCGAAAAGCGTTGCCTGCTTTGCTGAATCCAACAAAGGTTATCTTACGTGCTACTTCAGAGGCATTATCTGCCAAAACCAATGGATCTTCTGCGGTGGCTGAAAACAATAGTGGCCTCCCTTGAGAATCGGCTGATTGTAATACTCCATCCTGATGTGGCAGTTTGCTGATGCGTTCCATTTGCTCCTCATCTTTCACGATAGATTTGAGGATTAGCGCATTCGTTTGTACTGCCATTTGAGACGTATGTCTAAAATCATCATCCCATGGAGTGCTCTGGTGGCGTTCAATATCGTCCAAACGACGGAACAAATCTTCCAAATTCAGAAAATTATTTTCACGCGTATTGGTGCCGCAAATTATAATCGTGTCATCCTTTCCAGGACTTTCATCTATGGCCTTAAAACTAATATTGGGCGCTGCTGCTTTCGCAACTTTCTCATACATTTCAGGTAAAGGTGTTAAATCATTCATGTTTTCAAAGAATGCATGGGTTGCCGTTACCATCACTTTTGGACCGTTAGGGTCACGAACCAGCTTTGCAACGTCATCTTCTGTCATCGTAATCCATTCACCACTACTGTTCTTAGTGAGATATGTATTGTTGCGATCGCTGTTAAACATGGGACTGACGCGGCGCGGCTGTTGTGTGTCAGGATCGCGATCCAGCAGCGCTTCACCAAAAGCTTTGAGTAAATCAGCGCGAAGCAAGTCATAACTTTTGTTACGAACCGCCTCTATTGATAATAAATCCTTCACCACAGCTTGA
>JBMOEL010000036.1:0-14340 GCA_049314715.1 Rickettsiales bacterium | reverse complement strand
TTCCTCCCTGTTAAATGCAGGGCAAAGCCTTCACCATGCTGGCTTCACACCGGACCAGATGACACGGCTCAACGTAGCGGAAGTGATTGTGGCGATTGATAAAAAAATCTCCCCCGCCCTCACCAAGCTTCTTGCCGAGCGCGCTAAAAAAGGCGCAACGGTGATTTACATCAGCGAACTAAAAGGCGCTGAGCCATTAGCCTACCGCGCGGAAAATCCATTTCTCACTGTTGGCAAAGTGGAAGAAAATCACGAGAAACATAAGCATCACCATGGTCATGGAATTGACCCGCATCTATGGCTTGACCCTCTCAGAGTAGCGAATTTACTTCCTGCACTTGCGGATAAGCTGGGTGATTACTGGCCAGAGCATCGCGCCGATTTTGCACATAATGCGACCCGCTATGCGCTACATTTACGCGCGGAAGTGCAACCGGAGATTTCCAATATCATTGCTGCGGCGAAACAGCGCCAGTCGGATAGTTCAAAAGCAATACCCGTCATGACCTATCACGATGCCTATCAATATTTCCAGAAACGCTATGGGCTGGAATCAGGCTTTATTACCCAGCGCCCTGAAGACTATCAAGGCGCCAAAACCATGAAAGAGATTTTGGAAAAAGCTAATAAAACCCATGTGCGCTGCATTGTGAGCGAAACGGATAATTACCATGTACAGCGTATTGCCGAGTTAGCGCAGGCGGAGGTGATAACACTCAGCCCTGAAAGGCCTTACGAAGGGAATGAGGTGCCCTATACGCCGTGGGCTAAGAATGGCTATGAGCGCATGTTAGTGATGGTAGCAAAGGCCTATGCAAAGTGCCTTTGAAAGATCGTCATTCCCCGAATTTTGTCAGAAGACAAAATTATAGGGGAATCCATACGTTAAAAATTTCAGGAGAAATTTTTAACAACTTATTAAATATCCAAAAACGCCTCCTTGCGTTTTTGGAGTCTGGATCCCCGATAAATTTTTCTGCTGAAAAATTTTCGAGGATGACAATTACATAAACCAACTACGCAAAAAACGCAGGCGTGGGTTTTCTTGGAGTTTTTCCCACCACTGCTCATGATCACCAAGCAGCGTGACACCAAATGCCACGGCAATGGCAAGAATAAGCGCCAAGGCAATCATCAACCCCAGTAAATAATACATGGGCGAGGCAATGCTTGGCACCATGGTCAGGTAGTTCATGCCATAATGGAAGCCGAACGATGCCGAAATCAGCACGCTAAATACAGTAATTTTGGTGCGCGCCATGCCGACAATGAGTCCAAAGCATAAAATCGCCCCTAGGATGAATTGGCGTAGCGCGGGGTAGTGCGCCACGTCAAGCGTGAGGGCTGCGCCAATTAATACCATCACCAGAAAGCCAAGTGGCATGACCATCATTCCGTCTTTGGGAAGGATGGAGGACCAGACACCCAGCAGCAATAGCAGCAGCAATTTAGGGATATGATCGAGCGGCGCGGTGAAGCCTGCACTTAAGCCAGCACTGGCCGCTCCCGTAGGTTGCACCACCAAAAAAGGAAAGGCACCGAGCAGGAATACGGCCACCATGAATAAAATAAAGCGCTTACTCGACATAGGTTTGTTATAGTACGCATTGACCTTCAACGCGACTTCAAAAAGAATGGGCATATGCGAAATCTGCTAAAATCTTTGCTCATCGTGGTTTGCTGTACGCAACTAGCGCATGCTGCGCCGCGTGAATTAACGAATCTCACCGTTATTGCTGACCCTTCCTTGATGCTACCACTAAGTGCGTTGGTGCGTGACTATAGTATCAAAAAACAGGTGGCGGTTACCCTCGTATCAAGCGAAGAAAAAGACCCTGAAACCCTCATCGGCGAAGGGATGGAAGCGCATGTTCTGATTAGTGCCGACACACAACTGACCACGCAATTACAATTGCGTGGCTTGGTGGATGTGTTTGCTCAATCCCCACTCGTGCGCACTGAGTTGGTCATGGCACGCCGCAAGGAAGATAGCGGCAGTCTGCGTGGGCAATGGACGTTGGCGAATCTGTTTCTCAACCAAGAGAATACGATTCCAATCCTCATGCTTGACCCCGCACATTATATTGAGGGGGCACGCAGTATTGCCGCACTTAATGCGAATGAAGCATCACTCGCAAGTCGCTTGATGGTTACCAGCAAGCGTGAATTGATAGCGCGCCTCAAGCAAGAGGAAAGCGCAGGTATTCTCTTAGGGCCTGACGTGTTGCTTGACCCTGAATTAACGGTGGTATCGGTTTTGCCCGAATCACATTATGAACCAATTATTTTCATGGCATTGACACTCGCTAGCGAGTCGATGCCGCAAGCGCGCAACTTGGTGAAGTTCCTGCATAGTGACGCTGCAATCGCAACCTTCGCGCAGTATGGTTTTAAGCCTGCAAATTGATGTGAAGGGGGTCTTACCCCCTGCTTCGCTACCCCCGCCGCTTTGCGGCTCGCGCAGCTTCGGCGCTACGCGGCTAAGCAGAGTACCGCAACGAAACCAGCGGCCAGCGCGCTTTGGGTTCAGTATCCAAACCATCAAATAAGCCTAGGGCGAAGCGCTCGACTCCTGCCCACGCGACCATAACGGCATTGTCCGTGCACAGCGCCATGGGTGGTACATGTAGCGTTACGCCATGCGGTGCGAGTGTCTGAGCTATACGGCCACGTAAATACTGATTTGCCGCCACGCCACCTGCAACGACCAATCCCTTCACCTGAGGCATCATGCCGAGTGCGTGAGTCAGCCTGTCATGTAGCACATCACCCACCGCTTGTTGGAAGGATGCGGCCATATTGTCAATGAATGTATCGTCGCGCACCTCTGTGGCTTCGATTGCCAAACGCACGGCTGTTTTAAGGCCAGAGAACGAGAAATCACAGCCAGCGGTGCCTAACATCGGACGCGGTAGAGGGATAGTTGGTGTGCCTGAAAGCGCTGCTTTCTCAAGCGCAGGGCCACCTGGATAGGGCAGTCCCAACATTTTGGCGCATTTGTCGAACGCTTCGCCCAGCGCATCATCACGCGTGGCGCCAAGCTGTTCGTATTCACCCACGCCATTCACGCGCAAAATTTGGCAATGCCCGCCCGAGACGAGTAATAGACCGTAAGGAAACGCGACTTCTTCGGTTAGGCGTGCGGTGAGTGCGTGCGCTTCTAAATGGTTAATCGCAATAAATGGTTTACCCGTCGCCGCAGCGATTGCTTTACCTACCATAGCACCAACAATCACTCCGCCAATCAGTCCTGGGCCTGTGGTTGCGGCCACTGCATCAATGTCGTGCAGTGAGAGCTTTGCATCCTCACAGGCTTTCATAACGAGCGCATCGATATGTGCCAAATGCGCGCGGGCGGCGATTTCAGGCACCACGCCACCATAGGCGGCATGTTCGTCATATTGTGAGGCGAGTGCATGTGATAAAATCGTTTTATCGGAACGCACGAATGCCACTGCGGTTTCATCGCAGCTTGATTCAATGCCTAATACCGCAAAAACCTTGTTCATTTGCCCTCAATGCGATAGCTCATATTTCATGAAACTTCGTATCGGAACCCGTGCCAGCAAGCTGGCCATGACGCAAGCAGAAAAACTAGCAACTGCGCTGCTGGCGTATCATTCGGACCTTGAAATCACCCTACACCCCATGACTACAGCAGGCGATAAAGACCTGCAGGCCAAGCTAACGGACTGGGGCTTCAAGGGACTGTTTACCAAGGAATTGGAAGACGGGCTACTTGCTGGTGATATTGATGTTGCCGTGCATTCGATGAAAGATATGCCGAGCATTTTGCCTGATGGTCTTATCATTGGCAGTGTGCTGGAGCGTGACGACCCACGCGATGCATGGATTAGCAGCAAATATGCTTCTTTAGATGACATGCCTGAGCATGCAGTGGTCGGCAGCTCGTCAATTCGTCGCATCGCGCAACTTAAAGTGCGCTACCCGCATCTCAAGGTCGTGGAATTTCGCGGCAATGTGCAAACACGCCTCCAAAAACTTGAGAATGGGGTTGCGGATGGAACGTTTCTCGCCTGTGCGGGGCTTGATAGAATGGGCATGAGCGCACATATCCGCGAGCGTATCGCGCCAGAAGTCATGCTGCCTGCTGCCGCGCAAGGTATCATCGCCACCGAGTGTCGTGCGGAAGATACGATAGTGCGTGAGATACTAGCGCATACTAATCACGCCGAAACCATGACACGCGCAATCTGCGAACGGGCTATGTTGCTGACGCTGGATGGTTCCTGCCGGACAGCGATTGCAGGACTTTCAACTATTGAATCTGGTACGATTCACTTGCGCGCTCAAGTGCTGGCCGAGGATGGTTCAGAGCATTACACCTATCACAACGATGCGCCTTTGAGCGATGCAGAAGCATTAGGAAATAGGGTTGGTAATCACCTCAAATCCGTAGCGGGACATTTGCTGAAAGGAAACAACACATGACCATCTGGCTCACACGACCACGCGAACAAAGCGAGGCATTCGCCGCATCTCTTGGGCGACCTGTCATCATCGCACCTGTCACACATATAACCTACCGCACACCCGTTATTGAGGGTGTCTATGATGCGGTCATTACCACCAGCCCACATGGTGCCGTAGGTGTGAAAGACTATCACGATTTACCACTTTATACGGTGGGCGATGCGAGTGCTGAGGCAGCGCGCAAGCAAGGCTTCAAACTCGTGCTACCCATCGCGCAGGATGCAGCAGGGCTCGCTGCGATGATTGTGGTGGCGCATAGCACGCCAAGCAGATTTCTCTATCTGTCGGGCGCGGAAACGCGCATCGATATGAAGCGCTTGATTGAAAGTCAGGGCCACAGTGTGACGCAAATCATCACCTATGAAGCGATACCCGAAACGCAACTTGCGCCAGAACTGCTTACGCGTTGGGAGGAGATATCTGGCGTGGTATTTATGTCGGTGGGTGCGGTAAAGGCTGCGCAGGCACTCATCACACGGGATGTTTCACAGATTCACGCTTTTTGCATCAGTGCGGCAGTAGCAGCGGCTGCGGGCGCATTGCCATGGAAAGCGATTCATGTGAGTGAAAGCCCCGTGCAGCAATCATTGATAGCGTTGATAAATACGACTATAACGGCGTAATGCTGAACAAAACCCAGTTAGCGTGGTCGATAGCAACGGTGACATTCATCGCCGCAGCGGGGCTTGGTGGCGCGCTTTATCGTACCCATGAAACCAGTCAGAAGCAGCAAGAACTCATCACCTATTTACGCAACGAACAAACAAAGATCGGTGCGCTGAATAAAGAAGATACAGATCAGCATGCGGATGAGATTGCACGCTTAGAAGAGACGTTGCACACGGCACAGGCTGCACAGCGCGATCTTACCGAGCAGTTATTTCGTAGTGAAGAAAATGTAAAATCCTTGCAAGATGCACTCGATGCGCAAACGCAAAACCCATCCCCTGCTCTTTCCATATCATCGCCCTTACGTACGTTTGTAGAGGTCCGTAAACGCGCCCTTGCTGGTAAGCCATTTCGCGAGCAACTGCGCGAACTGGAACCTGTGATAAACGTAATGGATGCTAGCATTAGAGAGCGTTTGTTCGATCATGCGGATGGTATTAAAACACACGCCGAACTGGTGAACGAATTACGCGAAACCTATGCAATTACCGCAGCGCCAGAGGATAACGATGTCTTCCCTTGGCTTGCGCAATGGAGCCACGTCATCACCATTCGCAAGCCTAGCTATAGTAAGCTTGATGACTATGTCGCGCAGGGCGATATTGATAAAGCAGCTAAGCATATACGTTATATATCGGGTGATGCGGAAACAGATTTGAGTGACTGGCTGAACGCCTATGACGCACGGCGCGATGTCATCAAAGCGCTTGATGCGCTGGAGCAGCAACTGGTAGGCATGCATGGCTAAATTCATCGTATTCTTGCTATTACTTATTCCGCTAAGCACGGGCGCTATGTGGCTTATGGACCATCCCGGATTTATCACTATCGAATGGTTCGGTTACGAAATTCGTATGGCGATGGCGCTCGTCATCGTTGCATTGGCGATAACACTGATGCTCACCACATGGCTTGGGCTGCTCTTCTGGCAGCTCTTTCATTGGCCCGAAAAACGCCGCTTACGCAAGGAACTCTCGCGCAAGGATAAAGGGCTTCAACAACTGACGCGCTCGGTGACTGCCCTAGCATTGCAGGATACGCATAGTGCGGAACGTGCGCTGCATCAGGCGGTTAAATTGTTACCCACCAGCGCGCTGCCGCGTTTGCTGGCTGCACAGTTAGCGCATTCGCAGGGTAATAACACGAAATCGGCGGAGCATTTGCGCTTCCTGCTTGGCGATAAGGATACATCCTTATTCGCAACCCGCCGCCTGATTGACCAGCATATGCAGCAGAAGCAGTATGAAGAAGCATTGGTGCTAGCCCTGCAAGCGCATCAGGATCAGCCGCGTGACCACCATACGAATCTGGTGCTGATGGATCTCTATTTCCACTGCAACCGTCTGGATGATGTGATTGCGCAAGCGACCTCTACCAAACTTCATCACGGTTTGTCGCGCAGTGAACGCCATCGCTTTGCTGGCATTGCGTATTATCTTATTGCCATCAAAGAAACGGAACCGCTGGCGCGCTTGCGAGCGCTCAAGCACGCAACGAACTATGCGCCAGATTTTCTGCCTGCCGTCATTCTGCTTGCCCAGCATTATATAGAACAGGCGCAATCGCGAGATGCATTCAAAGTTCTGCGCCGCGCATGGGTGAGTGCACCCCACCCTGCGCTGCTACAGCAACTACTTGCGTATCTCGCGCCTTTACCTGCCAAGCGGCAACGGCGTATTGCTGCGATGCTTGCACTCAAAGCCAAAGGCACGGCAGAGGCAGCGCTGCTAGAAGCAACGATTGCCCAGCAGCAAGAGCGTTATGAGGACGCATCACGCATACTTCACGCCGCTATCGCACAGCATGACCGCAAGCCGCTTTATAGTGCTATGGCAGACGTAGCCGTGAAGCTAAGCGGGCAAGCCGCTGATGCCAACCCATGGTTCAAGCGCGCTATGGATGCGCCCAATGAACCGCGCTGGCATTGTGCGAGTTGCGGCGCTTCACAGAATCAGTGGGAACTTCACTGCACAAGCTGCGGCGCACTCGATAGTAGTGTCTGGGGTCAACCCGAAGTGACGCGCAGTGAGATTCAAGTGCGTACGTAACGCTTATCTGCCCACTTCTGCATTCGGGACATATTGCGATTCGTTACACTCAAACGGTGTCATACCCGGTGTGCAGCTTGTTGGGTTGGGGTATGGCGCGGCCGCATTGGTTTCATCCACACGAATTTCCTGCCCTGATAGTGGATAGGCCATTAAATCATCGCTGCCAACATCGCCATAAGGCGCTGCATTCATCGAGCTTGGGGCAGCATTGGGCGCCATGATTTGCGACTGCGCTGTACTAATGCCCATCGACCCGCCGCCTTTTTGGATATAGGAAATCGACTCACCGTCTTGGTAGCCAACCAGCTTGGAAGTCATATGTGTTTGTGGCGTGTCGTAACATGCAATATCGCTCTGCATTTGATAGCAGTAGCGCGTTTGCGGCGCCTGGTTCGGTTTGGTTGGGTGGTAGGTAAAAACATCACGCCATGCATTGATTGTATCGTCTTTGACTTGATTCGTAACCCGTGCCGCTGTGTCTGAACTATGATGTGCAGCATCGCACGCTGTAAGCGCAACCATCATGAATGCAATAGCCAAAAAGCGCATAACATTACCTTTCATGCGTTGTGTAGATACATATAAGCATTTCTCGTGCCATTCTCAATAGCTTGCAGAGATAGATTTTTTTCTCTACATCGTTTTTATGAAGCAAACTCCTCTTCTTACTGCATTTTTTATCTTCTTCGCATCAGCATCTGCGCAGGCTGAATCCTTTACGGCGTCGCCTGCTTATAAGGAATGCTCAGCACTAGCGGCAACGAACCCGCAAGCAGCCCTCGTGAAGGCAGAGGAATGGCTAAAAATTGAGGATGGTATTGGCGCCTATCACTGTAAAGCGATGGCACTTTATGGACTGAAGCAGTACGCCGACTCAGCGGCTAGCCTTTCGCTGGTGCGCGACCGCTTGGACCCCAAGGATATTATGCTTCGTACCTATGTGGCACGCCAAGCATCACGTGCTTGGGTACTTGCTAGCCGTGCCGAAACCGCACTGGCCACGCTTTCGGCACAGATTGATACCATGAATCAAGAAGGCGTTGATAACGCGACGGAAGCACGTCTGACTGCCGAGCTATTGCTGGATCGCGCTACCATTCGTCAGCAATATGGGCAAAATGCCGAAGCGGTGCAAGACCTTGACCATGCAGTCAGCCTGCGCCCCAGCAATGACGATGTGCTGCTCGCGCGTGCTGAAGCGTTCATTGCTCTGAATGATAAGGCACTCGCCAAAGAGGATTTGCAGGCGATTTTACGGATGAATCCCACCCACGAAAAAGCCGTGAGCTTGATGCGCTCATTGCGTGACGTGCCCACACCAGCAGCAGCGGGTGAGATGCCGGCAACCTTGCCGAAAACTAACTAAGTTTTTTCTTCAAAATATCATTGAGAATGGCAGGGTTGGCTTTGCCACCCGTTGCTTTCATGACTTGGCCGACGAAGAAGCCGAACATTTTCTCTTTGCCCGATTTATACTCGGCAACTTTGTCTTGGTTGGCGGCAATCACTTCATCGATGGCTTTTTCAATCGCGCCCATGTCGGTCACTTGTACGAGGCCTTCTTCTTCCACGATTTGCTTCGCGGGCTTGCCGGTTTCAAACATTCTTTCGAATACGGTTTTGGCGATTTTACCGCTGATGGTGTTATCCTCAATCAATGCCAGCAGACCCGAAAGCTGTTCGGCGCTGATAGGTGACTCGGTGATTTCTTTGCCAAGTTTGTTCAGGCGACCGAATAATTCCACCGTCATCCAGTTGCTGGCAAGTTTGGCGTCATGCTTCGCGTTGACCAATACGTCGAAATAGTCTGCCGCTTCTTTTTCGGCAGCAATCACGCTCGCGTCATAGGGTGATAATCCCATTTTTTCGATGTAACGTGCTTTTTTCTCATCCGGCAATTCAGGCAGGCTGCGCCTGATGCGTTCAACATATTCTTCGGTGATTATTAATGGTAACAAATCAGGGTCTGGGAAATAGCGGTAATCATGCGCGTCTTCTTTGCTGCGCATGGTACGGGTTTCACCGTTATCAGGGTTGAACAAACGCGTTTCCTGATCGACCTTGCCACCGCTTTCGATGATTTCAACTTGGCGCGCTGCTTCGAACTCAATCGCTTTCATCATGAAGCGGACAGAGTTCATATTCTTGATTTCGCAACGTGTGCCGAATGGGTCGCCCGGCTTGCGCACGGAGACGTTCACGTCGGCACGCATGTTGCCTTTTTCGAGGTCACCATCACACGTATCCAGATACATCAAGATCGTGCGCAGTTTTTTGAAATAGGCTGCTGCCTCTTCCGGCGAGCGCATATCGGGCTCACTCACGATTTCCATGAGCGCAACGCCTGAACGGTTCAAATCGATAAAGCTATGCTTGGGCGAATGTTCGTGCAGCGATTTACCCGCGTCCTGCTCGAGGTGCAGGCGCGTGATACCAATGTCACGTGACGTGCCGTCTGCAAGGTCAATGGTCAGGGTGCCTTTACCAACAATCGGGTCTAGGAATTGCGAAATCTGATAGCCTTGCGGCAAATCGGCGTAGAAATAATTCTTACGGTCGAAAAGCGATGTCAGATTGATTTGCGCTTTCAGACCAAGCCCCGTGCGCACCGCTTGCTCGATACATTTTTCGTTGATGACAGGTAGCATCCCCGGCATCGCCGCATCGACGAACGACACGTTTGCGTTGGGCTCGGAACCGAATTGCACGGCAGCACCGCTAAACAGTTTCGAGTTCGAGGTGATTTGCGCATGCACCTCAAGACCGAGAACTACTTCCCAATCACCCGTTTGGCCTTTGATACGATATGGAGCGGTCATATTAGTACCCCTCCGGTGCGTGGTTGAAGCCAGCGGCGCTTTCAATCACAGCCGCAGCTTTGAACACGGTTTCTTCGTCGAACATACGACCGATGAGTTGCAGACCAAGCGGTAGACCATTTGGCGAAAGACCCGTTGGCAAGGCAAGGCCAGGAAGACCCGCAAGCGATGCAGGAATCGTGAAGGCGTCGTTCAAATACATTGCTACTGGGTCATCTTGGTTGTCACCAATCGCAAATGCGTCCGAAGGTGCGGTGGGCGTGAGAATCAAATCGCACTGCTTGAATGCTTCTTTGAAATCATTGGCGATGAGCGCACGTACGCGCTGTGCTTTTTTATAATACGCATCGTAATAACCTGCGCTCAGCACGTAGGTGCCAATTAAAATGCGGCGCTTCACTTCCGCACCGAAACCAGCCGCGCGGGTTTTTTCATACATGTCGCTCAAGCTATCACCATCGTCCGTTACACGCAGGCCGAAGCGCACACCGTCGTAACGCGCGAGGTTTGAGGAACACTCTGCAGGTGCAATCACGTAATAGGTTGGCAGCGCATATTTCGTATGCGGCAACGAAATATGCACAATCTCGGCGCCAGCGGCTTTCAACATCGCTTCGCCTTTTTCCCACTCGGCGATGATGTCGGCACGAATTCCATCAATCTTATATTCTTTCGGGATACCGATTTTCAAACCCTTCACGCCCTGCCCCAATACCGCTTCGAAATCAGGCACTGCCAGTTTCGCGCTGGTGGAATCTTTTGGGTCATGACCCGACATTGCCTTGAGCGAAATCGCCGCATCACGCACGCTGCGCGTCATCGGGCCTGCTTGGTCGAGCGAGCTTGCGAAGGCGATAATACCCCAGCGCGAGCAACGGCCATAGGTTGGCTTGATGCCCACAATACCCGTAAATGCCGCAGGCTGACGAATGGAACCGCCCGTATCCGTACCCGTTGCCATGTAACCTAGGCGCGCCGCAACGGCTGCCGAAGAACCACCCGAAGAACCACCGGGAACCAGTGGCTTCGCAGGTTCAGTTTTCGATTTCCACGGGTTAATCACATTGCCATAGTGGCTGGTGATATTCGCCGAACCCATGGCGAATTCATCCATATTCGTTTTACCGAGCATCACCGCACCTTCCGCAAACAGCTTGGTGGTCACGGTCGATTCATATTCAGGTTTTAAGTTCGTCAGAATCTTCGAGGCGGCTTGCGAGTTTACGCCCTTGGTGCAGAATAAATCCTTTACTCCAATCGGTAATCCTTCGAGCAATCCAGCGGTACCTTTTGCACGCTTCTCGTCCGACGCTTTGGCCTGCGCCATTGCGATTTCAGGTGTGTGGTGTACGTAAGCATTCAGTGCAGGATTATGCTTTTCAATCGCATCCAGATGCAGCTTGGTGAGTTCCACTGAAGAGATTTTCTTCGCGGCCAATGCATCGCGCGCTTCAGCGAGTGTCATGTGTAATGGATTACTCATTATTCAATCACCTTCGGTACGGTGAAGCAGCCATACTCAGCACCTGGAGCATTTTTCAGCACTTGCTGCTGGATATTACCATCCGTCACTTTATCTTCGCGCCACGGCAAGGCTTGTTCGGATATGCTGGCAAGCGGCGCGACATTGTCGGTATTTACTTCGCCAAGCTGCTCAATCCATTTCAGGATACCGTTGATTTCCTTCGCATAATGCGGGACTTCCGCTTCGCTTAGGCGGATGCGCGCAAGTTTTGCGACATGGAGCATTTCTTTATCAGTGAGGGCCATAGGTGGGCGGTTTTACTCTGGCTTTGCCTAAAAAAGCAAGTATTAGTGACGCATGAGCAGCTACACCCACCAAATCCCTGAGTTTTTTGATGCATTGCCCCCTCAAGGCCGGTTAATAGCGCTTGATGTGGGCGAAAAAACCATCGGCCTCGCCATGAGCGACGCTAGCCGCATGGTCGCCTCACCGTTGCAACTCATCACGCGCACTAAATTCTCTAAGGATGTGGCGCTATTGGCCACACTCATCGCAGAACATGCGGTTTCGGGTATTATCATTGGCTATCCCGTGAATATGGATGGATCGGAAGGGCCACGTTGCCAGTCCACCCGCCAGTTCGCACGCGACATGGCCACAAAAGTTTCGTTGCCTACCCTGCTGTGGGACGAGCGGCTTTCCACCGTCGCCGTGAACCGTATGATGATTGATGAGGCGGATTTAAGCCGCAAGCGCCGTGGCGAGCTTGTCGATAAACTTGCCGCTACCTATATGCTCCAAGGGGTGCTTGATGCACTCGGAAATCAATAACACTTGCTATCGTTAAATTTTGGCTGCTACGCTCGTGTGTATACGTACATACGCGTACGCACACGTGAGAGGACTAAAAAATGGATGTACTAAGTATGATTGCCGCAATCGCGATTGCCTATCTGATTGGCAGCATCCCTTTTGGCGTTATCCTTTCCAAGATTTTCAAGTTGCCCGACCCACGCACAATTGGCTCTGGCAACATCGGCGCGACGAACATGCTGCGCACGGGTCGTAAAGACATCGCTGCTGCAACACTCGCACTCGACATGCTCAAGGGTATCGTCGCGGTGATGGTGATGGATTCCACAGCACCTTATGCCAGCGCATTAGCTGTATTTGCGGCTGTGCTTGGTCATTGCTTTCCGCTTTGGCTCAATTTCAAAGGCGGCAAAGGCGTTGCGACTATTTTGGGTGGTCTGCTTGCGTTTTCATGGGCGGTAGGGTTTTTCACGCTGCTCGTCTGGGTTGCCATGTTTTATTATAAACGCATTTCATCGCTTGCGGCCCTAACTGCATTATCACTTGCACCCTTTGCTACACTACTGAATGTGGACGGCGCCTCTGCGCTGGTGATTTTACTCACCGTGCTGATTGTTGTTTCCAAACATGCGGATAATATGCGCCGCCTGATCAATCGCACTGAACCTGTATCGAACCTATTTGGGAAAAAAGATGGTCAGTAATTTCATTCCCAATCCAACCCTTCGCGGCACCAACCCCGTGGATGCGCTGCGCTTGATTCGCAGCGAGAATGTAGGGCCAGTCACGTTTTTTCATCTCGTAAAATATTGCGGTTCGGTGGCAAAAGCACTCGACATGGCGCCTGATATTAGTCGTCGGGGTGGTCGCTCGAAACCGATTCGCATTGCCTCAAAAGCTGATGCAGAACGCGAGTTTGAAGCACTCACCACATTCGGTGCACAGATTGTGATGTATGGCGAAGAAACCTATCCACGCTTGTTACAAGTCGTGAATGATGCACCGCCGATTCTCACGGTGAAGGGGCATACGCATTTATGGAATCACGATAAGCTCATCGGCATGGTGGGGGCACGTAACGCTTCAGCGAATGGGTGTGCGTTTGCGCGTAAATTAGCAAATGATTTGGGCGAAGCGGGTTACACGGTTATTTCTGGGTTAGCGCGCGGAATTGACGCTGCGGCGCATCGCGGTTCGTTGGCAACGGGCACTGTTGCGGTGATTGGTGGCGGTATCGATAATATCTATCCGCCCGAAAATGAAATGATCTATAATGAGATTGCGCAAAGCGGCGCGATTATCTCGGAACTTCCGTTTGGTGCAAAACCCCATGCGCGCTCCTTCCCGTCGCGAAACCGCATCATTGCAGGTATGTCACGTGCAACTGCAGTGATTGAAGCATCGCTTAAATCTGGCTCGCTTATCACCGCGCATTTCGCGAACGACTATGGGCGCGATGTATTTGCCGTTCCCGGTTCGCCGATGGATCCGCGTTGTCATGGCACAAATCAGTTGATTCGCGACGGCGCAACGATGTTAGAGCGCGTTCAGGATATACTGAACAACCTCTCGCCGATGGACAGTCTTCCACTCGCGGATAAACAGCCTTCCTTGTTTTCGGAAAACACACCGGATGTGGATTCGAGCTTGCTAGATGAGGCGCGCCGCGCTATTACCGCCGCGCTTTCGCCAAGCCCTACACTGCTGGATGATGTGCTGGTAACTAGTGGTGTTTCACCGCATTTATTGATGGCCGTATTGTTGGAATTGGAACTCGCAGGAAGGCTACAACGCCACCCTGGCGCAAAAGTAAGTTTAATCGTTGGAGAGAATGTAAATCATGGGTAAGTCAGTTGTCGTTGTAGAGTCTCCCGCGAAAGCAAAAACCATCAATAAGTATCTCGGTGATGATTTCACGGTGCTGGCGTCGTTCGGTCACGTACGCGATTTGCCAAGTAAAGATGGTAGCGTGAAGCCGGATGAAGATTTTGCCATGACCTATGAGCTGGACGCCGACAAACAAAAACAG
>JBMOEL010000035.1:0-14451 GCA_049314715.1 Rickettsiales bacterium | reverse complement strand
TTGGCACGCGCAAAAATGTTTACAGTTTTGCCGCCAACGCATCCGCCGTGAAACCGTCTTGTGCCATCACCCAACCGCCGCCTGCATCTTCCACCGCCTCGGCGTTGAAATATTGGTGATTGTCAGTCGCAGCGGGCAATGGCACCAGAATCGCCGGGCGCCCCGCCGCCGTCAGCTCCGCCACGCTCGATGCACCTGCACGGCTAATCACCAGATGCGCACCTGCAAGCCGCGCCGCCACGTCAGCAAAGAACGGCGCAATATCCACCTGCATACCCATCGCCTGATAGGCTGCTTTCGCGTGTTCAATTTCACGCACGCGGCATTGCTGGTCAAGGCGCACACGCGCCCGCAATTGCGGCGAAAGTTTCTCGAACGCCTTCGGCACAACGTCGCTAAACACGCTCGCACCTTGCGAACCGCCAATCACCAGAATCTTGAGCATGCCATCCGGTTCCACATTCGGATACTCAATCTTCGCCAGCGCCTGAATCGCCGAACGCACAGGGTTACCCGTACGTGTAGTTTTCAGTCGCGCCTTCTCTGGCATGAATTGCGTATGACGATAGCTCACCGCGATATGATTCACGTAACGCGCCGTCAGGCGATTCACACGCCCTAGCACCGAATTTTGTTCATGGATAATGGTTGTCTTACCAAGCAAGATTGCCGCTATCATCGTCGGGAAGGAAGGATAGCCACCAAAACCCACCACCGCCACAGGCTTAATGCGGCGCAAATGATTCACCGCCTGCACAATGCCAATCAGCAGTCCAAGACTATTCGAAATGATTTTAAGTATGCCGCCGCTGGGCGAACCCGCACGAATCGTATGGATTGGAATGCGCGCAAGCACTGCGTCCGCATTCAGCTTATTATACTCATGAAAGCGGTGATCCGTAATCAGCTCGGGTGTGTACCCACGCGCCAACAGCACTTCGGCCAGTGCCTCTGCGGGGAAAATATGGCCGCCCGTACCACCAGCGGCTAGAATGATTGTCTTGCTCATGCGCGGAATGTAGCCCTACGCGTGCCCGTTGCAAGTAGTATTAAGGCTTTTTAGGCATCTCTGACCTTACCGTAACGTTTACGGGTCAGCGCCAGCATCATGCCCATGCCCCCCGCCATCGCAATGAGTGACGAGCCGCCATAGCTCAGGAAAGGCAACGTCATGCCCTTGGCGGGCAGCATATTCACCGCCACGCCCATATTTACAATGGCCTGAATCCCAAATTGCGAGAGTAGTCCACCCACCGCAATGACCGTGAACATATCCTCCTCCTGCCAGAGTCGAATCAGCCCACGCACCACAATAAACGCAAAAAGTGCAATAATCAGGATACAGAACACCATCCCGAATTCTTCGCCTGCAACCGCAAAAATAAAGTCCGTATGGGAGTCGGGAATATGCTGTTTCACCACGCCTTCACCAGGCCCTGCACCTAACAAGCCCCCATGCTTGAAGGCTTCCAGTGATTTTGCGACTTGGTAATTATCGCCTGAGCTGGGGTCCAAAAAGCTGGTGATGCGTTTCTCCACATGTGGAAAGGCGTGATAGGCTCCAATAATTCCAGCGACACCAGCGATAATCATCGCAATCACCCATAAAAACGGCATACCCGCTAAAAAGAATTGTACCGCAAACATACCCGAGACTGTTACCACCATCCCGAAATCGGGCTGGATGATTAGCAGGAAAGCCGCAATCATATACATCGCCGTTGCCAAGCGGTAACTTGGGAAATCCGCACTACGAAAGCGCTGCGCAAATACCCACGCCACCACAACAGCAAAACACGGCTTCATGAATTCAGAAGGTTGAATCGACATACCACCAAGGCGAATCCAGCGAATCGCGCCCTTATTCTCAAAACCAATAAAAGGTAGTAGCAACATCAATAGCAAACTCACCGCTAATCCCACAAGCGCTAGCCTACGAATCTGCGGAATAGGTAAGCATGATACTGCAATCAGCGTCACCACCGATATGGCGAGGAAAATTTGGTGCCGCGTCACAAAATAAAAATCAGATAGGCCAATGCGCTGTGCAACCGCTGGGCTCGCCGCTGCCACCAAAAAAATACCAATCGATACTAATACCATCATCGCAAAAAAGGCGGGGCGATCCACCGTCCACCACCAACGACCCAACATCGTGGTGTTACGCCTATCAAGGTGCAAATTAAGCCGAATGGCCATGGCGCGCCTCCTCGAACAACTGCACAAACGTTTCGCCACGATGTTCAAAATTTCTGAATTGGTCAAACGACGCACAGGCAGGCGATAACACTACTGAATCACCTTTGTGTGCATTAATTTTTGCTGCAGCAAATGCACGCTCCAACGTTACAGACTGCGTATAAGGCACCGCATCACCAAGTGTTGCCGCAAATGTTTCTGCTGCCTCACCAATCAAATAGGCATGTTTGATTTTATGAAAATAATGCTGCAGCGGTTCAATACCGCCTTCCTTAGCAACACCGCCAATAATCCAGTGAATCTTATCATAAGTTTTGAGGGCTTTCTCCGTCGCATCGGCATTAGTCGCTTTGGAATCATTCACATACTGCACACCATTCACTTCACCTAACCACTGCATCCGGTGTGCAAGACCGGGGAAGCTACGCATACCAGTCATAATCTGTTCATGCGACAACCCATGCACAAAACATGCAGCATAGGCTGCTGCAGCATTTTGCCAATTATGCTCGCCTTGTAGTGATTTGATTGTCGAAATATCTACGGTAATCTCTGTTTCAACGAGACGATTATGCAGCACACCATCGCGCACAAAAACCCCCTTCTCAAGCACCTGTGTTGTGCTGATGGGAATCACGCGTTGCTTACCCGTCGCCAACATCTCACGGCACATGGCCTCACTATACGGCTCATCAACACCGAGTATCGCAACATCACTCGCTTGCTGGCGGTCAAATATATGGCGCTTGGCTTCAATATAACCCGCCATATCGCCATGCCTATCCAAATGATCGGGGCTAAAATTGAGCAGCACAGAAATGCCAAAACGCGTCGTTTCCAACAAATCAAGCTGATACGAGGAAAGCTCCAATACATAGTTTTCTGAAATATCGAAATTGAGAACCGCACGACCGAGATTGCCCCCCACATCGACCGACTTGCCCGCAGACTTCATAATGTGCCCAACGAGGCTCGTGGTCGTCGATTTACCATTTGTACCCGTAATCGCAATATAACGCGCATGGGGTTGCGCACGATAGAGCAGTTCAATGTCACCAATAATTGGCCGTTGGTGTTGTTCGGCAAGCTCTACCACCAAGTGCGGCACAGGGTGCGTCAATGGCACACCGGGGCTTAGCACAAGTGCCGTAAGTTTTTCCCATGGCCATGCTTCAGGCGGCTCAACATGTGCTGCAGCAATTTCCTGTTTTAATGCCGCAGCATTTTCTTGGCTGTCATCCCACGCATAGACTTCACCCCCACCGGCAAGAATGGCGCGCACTGTTGCGTTTCCGGTTTTACCTAAACCGAAAAGCCCATAGGTTTTTCCTGCAGCAAAATCGAGTTTCATTAGCGTAACTTCAAGGTCGATAATCCAATCAGCGCCAGAATCACCGCAATAATCCAAAAGCGAATTACGATAGTCGGTTCCTTCCAACCTAATTTTTCGAAATGGTGGTGAATCGGCGCCATGCGGAATACGCGTTTACCCGTGAGCTTAAAGCTCGCCACCTGAATCATCACCGAAACGGCTTCCAGCACAAATAACCCACCAATAATTGCTAGCACGATTTCATTCTTGGTAATCACGCTGATGGCGCCGAGCGAACCGCCAAACGCCAAGCTTCCCGTGTCACCCATAAACACCATGGCAGGGGGCGCATTGTACCACAAGAAGCCTAAGCCTGCGCCAATCATCGCGGCGCAAAATACCGCGAGTTCGCCCGTCCCCTTCACCGCCGTAATTTGCAGATAAGACGAGAACACCGCGTTACCCACGAGATAGCTTATCAGCGCAAAACATCCCGCAGCAATCATGATCGGCACAATTGCCAGGCCATCTAATCCATCCGTCAAATTCACCGCATTGGACGCACCAATCATTACTAAAATCGCAAAGGGAATATAGAATACTCCAAGATTAATCAGCAAGTCCTTGAAAAAGGGCACCGCCACATGTTGCGCAATATCGGGCGATGTCACATGTGAAATCCACAGCACAGCAATCAGCGCAATCACGAACTGGGCGAGTAATTTCTTTTTGCCCGAAAGTCCCTTCACATTCTTTTTCGAAACTTTTAAATAATCATCTGCAAAACCAATCACGCCAAAACCAAGCGTCACGAATAATACAATCCATACGTAAGCGCTTTGAATATCCGCCCACAAAATCGTTGAAACACTCACCGCAAACATCATCATCAACCCACCCATCGTGGGGGTGCCTTTTTTGGTCAGCAGGTGCGATTCAGGCCCATCATCACGAATCGGCTGGCCACCATGCTGCTTACTTTTGAGCCAGCGAATCAGACGCGGGCCAATGATAAAACTTATAATCAATGCCGTAATGATTGCGCCCCCACTGCGAAACGTGAGGTAGCGAAACAGGTTAAAAAACTGGAATTCGTCGGCGAGTGGAAAGAGCAGTTGATAGAGCATTAGTGATCTCCCATTTTTTCAATCGCATCGACAACAACATCCATCCGCGACCCGCGCGAACCCTTCACGAGAACAAGATCGCGCGCCTGTAGCGCCGAGACCACTTTCGGTGCAAGTTCTACGCTACTTGATTCATAAGCACCCTTCATTTGCTCAGGCAATGCTTCGAATAAATGTCGCATGAATGCACCTGCAGCAAATACCAAATCAATCTGGTTATTCACCAGTGTAGGCGCAAGACCAACGTGCAAATCGCGGCTATGTTCACCAAGCTCTAACATATCACCCAATATCACCACCGTGCGCAGCGGATCTTTACTTGCTTTGCGCAACTCAGACACTTTCTCAATAGCACCTTTGACCGCAATGGGGCTTGCATTATAAGCATCGTCAATCAATCGCAAATGACCACCCTTAACTGATAGCTTGCGAATCTGCCCACGACCTTTTGGCTCCGTGAATGCAGCAAGTGCTGCCGCAGATTTTGCCAAATCCGCGCCTAACGCGTCCACCGCAGAAAGCACCGCAACTGACATCAGTGCCCAATGTTTACCAATCGTGCCAATACGATAGCTGATGTGTGTTCCAGCAATCGTCGCTTCCACCACCGAATGCATATCCTCAATCTGGTAACTCAGCATGCGCGAAAGTGCATGATCACCAGTACCAAACGAAACAATACGGTCTAAATCCTGTTTCACCGCATAGGCACTGATACGTTCATAATACGCATTATCCGCATTCAGAATCGCCGTACCCTTACCGCCCATGCCATCAAAAATCGTTGCCTTCTCATCCGCAATACCCTCAACGCCATTCGCAAAGAACTCTATATGCACAGCGTCAACGGTTGTGATAATTGATACGTCCGGCTTACCCCAGTGCGACAGGCGCGTGATTTCACCAGGGTGATTCATACCCATTTCCAACACCACATACTGCGCATCAAGCGGCATATTCACCAAGCTCAACGGCACACCGAGATGGTTATTGAGATTACCCTTTGTTGCATAAGTTTTTCCTACTGCAGAAAGTGCTGCCGCCAACATTTCTTTGCAGCCCGTTTTGCCAACGCTACCTGTGATACCAACAAATTTTGCTGCACTACGCGCGCGTGCAACAATCCCTAAATCTTGCAATGCAATTTCGGTATCCTTCACAACCACTAATTTCGCTGCATCCACACCATCAATCGGCATGCTGACAACCGCAGCTACTGCACCTTTTTCCAGCGCATCGCGCACGAACTGGTGTCCATCCATGTGTGCACCTTTAATTGCAACATAGAGTGCGCCGCTTTCTAGCGTTCGCGTATCAATACTGACGCTCGTCGCGACCCAATGGCCATTGCACTGACCGCCAGTGGCCTTTACCACGTCTTTTGTTTCCCATTGTGTCGTCATAGCGCCCTCACTGCGTTTTGAATCTCTTCCGCATCATCAAAATGATGGGTTTGCGCACCGACGATTTGGGTAGTTTCATGTCCCTTGCCTGCAACGACAAGGACATCTCCCTCTTGTAAATTTTTAATGGCATGAGCAATCGCTTGCTTGCGATCGCCAATCTCAACAGCACCTGTGGCAGCAGCCATAATGGCTGCACGAATAGCGGCAGGATTTTCGCTGCGCGGGTTATCATCGGTTACAATGACTGAGTCAGCATAACGCACCGCAGCAGCGCCCATCTCTGGGCGCTTACCCGCATCACGATCACCCCCACAACCAAACACCACATGCAGTTTTTTTGCAGTGTGATGGCGTAGCGTTTTTAAGATATTTTCAAGCGCTGCTGGCGTATGCGCATAATCCACAAAGATTGGCGCGCCACTCGGGTGAATCGCTGCGCGCTCCAATCTTCCACGCACACCTTGCAGCTTGGCAAAGAGCGGCACGAGGTCGTTTTGCGCAATCCCTGTTGCACGCAATAATCCATAGGCTGCAAGAATATTATAAAGCTGGAATGCTCCATATAGCGGCAATGAGACATTAATATCAGTTCCCTCCAGATTCAGCATAGCATCCAAACCACCCGCATGCGGCGTAAGCGAGACGATGCGATAATCCGCGCCTTGCTTACCGAAGGTTTTGAAGCGTAACTGTCGTTGCTTAGCGATACTTTGCAATTGCGACACATACGTATCATCCGCATTGATGATAGCGGTGCCCTGCTCAGGTAATAATGTATCAAACAGGCGCGCTTTTGCGGCGAAATAGTTTTCGAGTGTGCCGTGATAATCGAGATGATCACGCGTCAGATTGGTAAATGCAGCAGCCGTTAGTTTCAGCCCATCCAAACGCTTCTGATCCAGCCCATGGCTGGAAGCTTCAATCGAAAGATAGGTAACACCCGCCTTAGTTAATTGCTGCAACGTTTTGTGCAACAAGACAGGCTCAGGCGATGTATTATTGGGCGGGAATGTCGCATTCATCTGCGCATCAGGCGAACGCAATCCCAACGTACCCATCGACGCTGCTTTATACCCCAAAAGAGAAGCCATTTGACGCACAAAATCTGCGGTAGAGGTCTTGCCATCCGTCCCCGTTACCGCGAGACAAAAGCGTGGCTGTTCAGGGTAAAATTCTGCAGCAAGCGCACTTACTGCTGCACGCACATCTGAAACACGTATGACAGGTACGGTAGCAATCACATCACTCTTCGTCTTTTGTGGTAGAACTAAGGCGGCAGCGCCCTTCTTGAGTGCATCGGGTACATACTGGGTGCCATCCGCTGTTACGCCAGAGATAGCGACAAATAAGGCACCTTTTTCCATCGCGCGTGAATCTGTTGCGATGCTAGATATGACAACATTCGTGTCACCCGTTACGGTGACATTCGTCAATTTTGCACGCTCAAGAAGCTCAGTAAGTGGCAGCATGGATTGCCCTTTCCTGAAGTTTTTGCACACGCTGTGTATTGATTTGCTGCACCCGATTTTCAGCATCTGCCCACCAACCATCAACCTCTGGATCGTCATATGCAAAGTCGGGCGCCATACCGAATAGCGGCGCCATGCGCTGTATCACGCGGCCAACCGCAGGCGCCGCAACCCATCCGCCTGTTGCATAACCATAGGTTGCTTTTGTGCCTTTTGGCTCGTCCACCATGATAAGGATTACATACTGTGGATCGTTCACCGGGAAGGTCGCAACGAACGACGCAAGTTTGGCATTAACATTATAGGCGCCACCGGTATTTTTCTCAGCAGTTCCTGTCTTTCCGCCAACGGCATAACCGGGCGCATCGCCAGATTTACCCGTGCCGTGCTCCACCACCAATCGCATCAGTTGGCGTATCTTTTTAGAGGTTTGCGCGCTGACTACGCGCTGACCTTGCTCTTTGTCTTTATTGCCATCTTTCATCAGCGTTAAGGTGCGCTTAGTCCCGCCATCCACCAGCGAGGCAATGGCCTGCACCACATGCAGCGGAGAAACGGAGATCCCATGGCCAAACGAAATCGTCATGGTATTTATTTTACGCCAATCACGTGGAATAAGCGGCGTGGCGCGCTCTGGCAATTCAATCGATACAGGCTCTAGTAATCCAAGTTTACCCAAATATTCTTTTTGGCTTTCTGTGCCCAAATCGAGCGCCATTTTTACCATACCAATATTCGAAGAATGTGCAAAAATTTCGCCCACCGAAAGCCAGCGATTCTCTGGGTGCGAATCATTGATGGTAAAGCTCGCCACCTTAATTGGGTGGCTCGCATCATACCCACCCGTCACATCCACCGTACCTTTATCAAGCGCTGCTGCTAGCGTGAAGGTTTTGAAGGTCGAACCCATTTCATACGCACCTAAACTAGCACGATTAAAGGTTGCCGAAGGTGTAGCGGCAGGGTGTTGCGGATCAAATTCCGGCAAGTTGGCCAGTGCAATAATTTCGCCCGTCTTAACATCCGCAATCACACCCGTAGCGCCAATCGCGCTAAAGGTTTTTACAGCTTGCGCCATCTCATCACGCAAGATGGACTGCGCACGTAAATCCAGCGAGAGCACCAAAGGTTCACGCTCGGTTGGGTGCTCCAGCTTCGCATCAAAAAACTTCTCAATCCCTGCAATACCCTTGTTATCCGTATCAACATAACCCAGCACGTGGGAGAATAATCCCCCATAAGGATAGACGCGGCGCGTATCCGTCTCAAAAAATAAGCCAGGGATTCCTAAGTTATTAACCGCCTCTTGCTGCGCCGGCGTTAAATGACGACGCACATAGACAAAGCTGCGTTTCTTATTTTCGAGTTTTCCGAGCAGTGTTTGCAGTGACTGGTCTGGAAAAATATGCTGCAACTGCATCGCCACATCCGACTCATGACGAATGATGGTTGGGTTGGCGACGAGTGATGCCGTTTTAATAGAAGTCGCGAGCACATACCCATTACGGTCTGTAATCTCACGGCGCACTACATGCTGCGTTTCAGCCGCTTTTGAAATATCAATCTCTTCTTCACGTTGCAGCAAAAGTTGCGGCTCACTCACCAAACGCTTAAACGGCAAATCGCCGCCGCCGACAAATGTGACTTCGAGCAAACGCAGCCCTAATGCTGCAAAAGAAAGTGCAAAAAATGCTGCAACACAGACAAGGCGAAGGCGTGATTGTTCCAGCGCCTTGTGCGAACGCGATTCACCGCGAACAACGCGTTGTGCAGGACGATGTGATGAGAGGCGTTGGTACTTGCGCACTAAAACCCTCCCACCGGCTGAAAGAGCTGAGGTCTTTCGCGTACCGATGGGATAGTTTCTTGTTCTTGTAATCGTGCAGGCAATGCCTGAATCTGTGTCATTTTGCGCGTGTCAAACGGTGCAAGCGTGAGGTGTTTTTCTGCCAAAGAACGCAAACGCTCAGGACGATTCAGATACGCCCATTCCGCATTGAGCAAGTGCAGCGATTCTTCTTCCTGCTTCAGTTCCTCAGCTAAGCGATTCACTTCTTTTTGCATATCCTGAACCGTGTATTTGACGAGATAGAGCCCAAATGCTGCAACAGCAAATACACCCATACCGACCAACCACGACATCATGCGTTGCTTCATCATGCGGCAACTCCCGACCGAATAGCGCAGCGCAATGTTGCCGAACGTGCCCGCACATTTTGCACAATCTCACCATCGCTGGGCAGTACACGTGAAACTTTACTGAACGCAGCATTGTGTTGCGGCGCGACCAGCGCTAACGGCAAATGCCGCGACGATCCCTGAGCCTTATCGCTATGGTTTTGCATAAACTGCTTCACGATACGATCTTCGAGTGAATGGAACGTCACTACCACTAAACGTCCACCTGGTTTGAGCAGCTTCAGCGCCGCATCAAGCGCTGCTTGCAACTCCACCAACTCTTGGTTCACTTCAATACGAATCGCTTGAAATGTGCGCGTTGCAGGGTGAATTTTTACATGGCCGCGCTTGAAGCTCACACGATCCACAATCGTCGCGAGTTGCTTGGTCGTCGTGATTTTACCAATACTGCGCTCCATCATGATTTCATGCGCGATACGCTTGGCGTTTTTCTCTTCACCATACTCACGAAGAATGCGAATCAATTCACTTTCCGAATAGGAATTCACCACGTCATAGGCACTAATGCCTGCCCGCTCCATACGCATATCAAGCGGCGCTTCGGCACGGAAACTAAAGCCGCGATCACCTTGGTCAAGCTGCATCGAGGATACCCCGATATCGAGGACAATCGCATCCACCTTCTCAATGCCAGCCTGATTGAGCAGCGACACCATCGCGCCAAATCGGCCAGGCAGGAATAAAAAATGCCCGAGGGTCTCCCGGGCAAGCGCATCGGCAAGTAACTGAACATCTGGGTCGCGATCGAGCGCAACCACGCGGCACGAAGCCGCACCTAAAATTCCGCGAGCATAACCACCCGCACCAAAGGTACCGTCGACAACGATATCGCCATCTTTCGCGGCAACCGCTTGCAACACTTCGCGCAGCATCACGGGAACATGGCTCATACCGTACCCCCCGACTTCAGGGTCGCACGCTTCGCTTTTGCCGTATCGCGGGCTGCCGTTTCATGTTTCGCAAAGGCGCTTGGTGCCCAAATCTCAAACGTCGCCCCCTTACCGATGAAGGTTGCATGCTCACCAATACCCGCGCGCTTCAATAGCTGCTCTGGCAACACGACACGCCCCTCATTATCGAAAGCAAGCTGTACAGCAGAACCCAAAATCGCGGTCGTGAACGCATCACGCTCCTCGCTAAACGGGTCGAGTGACTCGATTTGCGCATAGAGTTTTTCCATGCGGTCCATGCCGCATGCCTCAAGGCACTCATGCACGAAGGATGGGTAAACGATGATGCCATTAAAATTCTGGTTGGAAAGCACAGCACGGAAGGTCGGCGGCACACTCACGCGCCCCTTCTTGTCGATCTGTTTTTCGAAGGTCGATAAAAACAGCGCCATGGCTGCGACCCCTTCCCTCTATTCGATGCCCCCGCAGCCTGCAATCTGGCTTTGGGCGCGGTTGGTGACTATCCCCTGCGTGCTCGCCCGATTGAACAGACGTCCACATTTTCCAAATAAATCTTTGTTTTTAATTCAATCGGTTAAAAGAAAAATACACCGATTAAACGTTTCGCTCATGGCGAAGCCCAAATTGGTAAGTTTTGGGGTTATTTGGAATATTTTGGGAGATTATGGGTAAAACTTGGGCTGGTCAAGGGCTTTGTTGGGATTTTTGTGAATTGGCGAAAAACCGTCGAAAATGTCGTAAAAATGTCATGGCTTGGTTGCCGTAACGCAGGATCATCAGTGGCTGAGCGAACGTAACAATAACCGACGCATCGACCCCCGTTGAGGGGACAAGCCACAGCGGCGCTTGAGCGAACTTAAAATTCCCCTAGACCCTAATCGCTAAAGCCTATACCCTGCTTTTTGCCAGATGGCTGGATGACCGCGGGGTTATCGTATGTCGCAGCGAGGCTAAACCTCTAACGCGGCCCAAATCAATCCCGAGGAAAGTCCGGACTCCGGGGAGACGGTGGCGGGTAACGCCCGCCGAGCGTGAGCTTAGGGAAAGTGCCACAGAGAACAAACCGCCAACTGGTAGTTGGTAAGGGTGAAAAGGTGCGGTAAGAGCGCACCGCGTTGGTGGTAACATCAACGGCATGGTAAACCCCACCGGGAGCAAGACTAAATAGGCGCACAGAGCTTCGGCTCAGCTTGTCCCAAGCGTGCGCGGGTAAGTTGCTTGAGCGTATGAGCAATCATACGCCTAGATGAATGGTCATCGACAACAGAATCCGGCTTACGGGCCATCTGGCAAGTCTTTAAATGCGAGGGAACTCTTTGTTCCCTCGTAACTCCCTCCGCCGCTTACGCGGCTCGCGCAGCTTCGGCGCTACGCAAACATCTGTAAAATTCATTGGTGCAGTAGGCCAGATGCTAGGCGTCCCCACGCGCAGATGGCCGAGTGTAGCAGCGCTACATGAGCGCCTTCGAGCATGGAGACAACGCCGCAGATGGTCGGCTACACCAATGAACTAAATAGCGCCGTGCAGTGCGGCGAGGATGCCCGCACATTCACCATCCCACACACCATCAACCTGCGACTGTCGCCAGTGGCGCTGAAAGGCGATGACACATTTTTCCGTTTTCTCGCCATACTCACCGTCAGTCTTCAGGCCATAGCCCCAATTATTGAGCGATTGCTGCAAACGCATCACGGGTGTGCCCGTATCGCCGCGCTTGAAACCAACACCCGTCATGGGTTTCACGTTTTCAGGAAAAATCCCTACACCATGCTGCGCGAGCCACGCCCAATCAAACAATTCACCGGGGTCCATTTTGCGCAAAAAGGCAATATCCGAATGGCCAACGACATTCTGTGCAGGAATCGCATGGCGCGCCAAAATTTCTTGGCTGAGTTTCAACACCGCATCCATCTGCACCTGCGGGAATGGCGTATAGCCTTCCGTATGTCCAGGGTTAGAAATCTCAATACCAATCGAGCGCGAATTAATATTGCTCACCCCGCGCCAATGGCTCTCGCCCGCGTGCCATGCGCGCTGCGCCTCATCCACTAGTTGGAAAATCTCGCCATCGCGCGCAATCACATAATGCGCCGAAACCTTTGCTGCGGGATCGCACAAGCGCTTCACCGCATCAAGACAGGTATGCATATCGGTATAATGCATCACCAGCATATCAATATGCTGCTCATGGCGGGAATCATAATTGGGTGAGGTAAAATCCGTGCGCATGGGCGTGATGTAAATCATTGCGCGCAGATTGCAACGCTAAACCCGCTCCAGCTCCGCCAACTTTGGCCTTCTCAGCGTAATAATCGCCACACCTGCAACGGTCAGTAACGCACCAACAACTAACTCTGCCGTCATGCGCTCACCAAAGAAAATCATCCCGCAGCTAATACCAAATACGGGAACGAGCAGCGAATAAGGCACCACCTGATTCACCGCATAGCGCGCCAGTAACCATGTCCATAACCCATACCCCACAATCGAAGACATAAGCGCGCTATAGGTCACGCCTGCCCATGCAGTCCATGCCGCGTTTTGCAGTGCTGCCACCTGCCCGCTTTCAAACAGCAGCGATAAAATCGCCATTTGCGGAATCGCAAAAACACCGGGCCAGAAAAGCGTCGCCGTCACACTCGCGCTCGCCATGCGTTTCATATGAATATTACTCGCCGCCCAACCCAGCGCACCCACCAAGCCAATACCGAAGGCGAGTGAATGATCCGCCACATCGGGCGCACCCGCCACCACGACCACACCCGCAAAGGCAAGTGCCAATCCCGCCGTGCGCCACGGCCCCAAATAATCCTTGAAGAATATCGCCGCCAACATCGAACTAAACGGCACACCGAGTTGCGTAGCGATAATCGCGCTCGTCACCGAAAGCCCAACATACATCGCGAAAAAAATCATCGCGAAATGGCACGTAATATAGAGCAACGAAAGAATCAGCATGTCTTTCAGGTTGGGGATTTTCTGGCGCACGATGAACGGCAACAGCACAACACTTAATCCCACGAAGCGAATCAGAATGGTCAAGAATGGTGGAAAATATTCCATAGCGAATTTGCTCGCGGTGAAATTCGCACCCCAGCAAAAGGAAACAGTAATCGCAGCGAGAATGGCAAGAAGGGGCATAAGATGTCGGGAGCTTTCAGTCGTTAGTCGTGAGAAACACAGCCCTACGCTAACGACTCACGACTGTCGACCGACGAATGCATTGCGTAGCGCCGAAGTTGCGCGAGCCGCGAAGCGGCGGAGGGAGTCACGAGGGAACGAAGGGTTCCCTCGCACCAAAGAATCCACTGGATTATTGAACGGACTTTTACTATTATCCACAGCTCGAGTGAAAAAAGAGGGCCTGAGATTACTCTCAAGCCCCAAGTCGCTCGGCAAGCAACTGTTTCGGCAAGCCTCGTTCGCGAGGGGGCCGAATTCCGTAGGAAAAAGGCATCAGGTGTAACAACCTTGGTGCCTTTTTCATTTCCATGGGCAGCAACTGCCCTACACACACTATATATAGAGATGATGGTGAGGCCGCAACAAGATTTTGTTTGCCCTGTGTATTTCTCTAAACCACTAAGCAATATGTGTTTTTTGCGTCACATATTGTTATATACACGTATAGCCTCTTGGGGATAGTAAATCTAGCTATGGTAGGTCGCTGTGACTTATTTGCCGTCCATCACCTGCTGGCGCGCCACAGGCTCCAAATCAGTGATTTTTTGAGCAATTTCAGCCTCTTTTAGTGCAATTCCAGCACCGCCAAAATCTTTCAGCAACTTATTTATCACATCCGCATCGCCTGGAAGCTCAAAATCACT
>JBMOEL010000034.1:0-14491 GCA_049314715.1 Rickettsiales bacterium | reverse complement strand
CTGCCCCTCATCAATATCCCAATACTCAGGATGTTCTGGCTGCACCTCCTTACCATAAGCGGCAAGCAGTCCTTTGTCGGCAAAATATTTGGATGACCACCAATCATAGGCCTTCAGTTCTGCTTCGGCATAATCCTGATAGTGGCTGGCAAGTGTCGCGTAGTAGAGATCCTTGTTGGGTGCGACATTGCGCAAATCCTTGAGCGATGCGGTAGTATCGCATGCAGTTAGCGCAAGCAGCGCAAAAATGCTGACCAAAACGTGTTTCATTGGGCTTGCCGGTAGTTGACGTGTTTTATTATTCTTGATTGCTACGCAACCTATCCAATCCTTTTCGGCCTTGCAACCCTATAAAAACCTTGCAATCCAACAAACTATGCTCTAACGAAGCGCCAAATTTAACGCCCCTAGGAGTAGAAAATGGCTAAAGAACGCACCCTCTCAATTTTGAAACCTGATGCAACCGAGCGCAATCTGACGGGCGCTATCAATGCTGTATTTGAAAAATCAGGTCTGCGCATTGTGGCACAAAAGCGCATTAAGCTGAGCCGCCAGCAAGCCGAGCAATTCTACATTGTACACAAAGAGCGCCCCTTTTATGGCGAATTGGTAGATTACATGATCACTGCACCCGTCGTCGTTCAGGTGCTTGAGGGTGAGAATGCCGTAGCACATCACCGTGACGTGATGGGTGCAACCAACCCTGCCAATGCTGCCGAAGGTACGGTGCGCAAAATGTTTGCAGAATCGATTGAGCGTAACTCAGTACATGGTTCGGATTCGTTGGAAAATGCGAAGACCGAAATCAACTTCTTCTTCAAGCCGGAAGAGATTGTTGGCTAAGCAAGCATTAGCTTGTCTTGATACAGAATTCGCGTAAACTATCCGCATGAGTGTTAATCATGATCTTATGCGTCAGCTCATTGATCGTTTGATTGATGATCAGCGCATCAACGGTGACACAGGTGGCCTCAATAAGCTTGGTGCCGATCTTGTCGACGCTATAAAAATGCATATGGAAACGCGCAGTTCTCAAGCTGAAAGTAATGTATATGCGGCGCGTCGCGCTATGGCAAAGGCGCTTGCCGAACAGGGCGACAAGGTTTCAGTAGAGACGGTTAAAAGCTTTGTCGATGCTATCAAGAATGGATATTACATTTGGGATGAAAGTCCTGAAGAGGGTGGTAAGTCTCCGCGACTTCGTCTTGCCACAGAGGAAGAGCAGGCGGCGTTTAAGCAGCGGATAACTGGTGGGCTTTCTTCAGGCGTAGTCACTCGCTAGTTTTTCCAGTGTAGCTGGATATAAAACATGTTCTAGCGCGTGAACGCGTTGTTGCAGTGTTTCTGCTGTATCGTTTGGCATCACGTATAATTCGGATTGTGCAATGATGGCGCCGCTATCGAGTTCCTCAGTGACCCAATGCACGGTACAGCCGTGATTCTTTTCGCCCGCTTCAAGTACGCGCTTATGTGTATCTGTACCCTTATAAGCAGGTAAGAGCGATGGATGGATATTGATAGCTTTGCCCGCCCATTGCTTCGTAAACCACGGCGAGAGAATCCGCATGAACCCCGCGAGGCATAAAAATTCCACGCCATGTTTTTTAAGCTCCGCATCCATCGCACGGTCAAACGTTTCACGGTCGGGAAA
This sequence comes from Rickettsiales bacterium, assembly GCA_049314715.1. GTDB lineage: Bacteria > Pseudomonadota > Alphaproteobacteria > Rickettsiales > UBA3002 > JAFLDD01. Next base: position 12,840 of record JBMOEL010000034.1, on the reverse strand, counting down.
ATCGTTGTGCGAAATGACGGCAGTAGGAATACCAGCTTTTCTTGCGCGCTCCAGACCATAAGCGTCAGCTTTATTTGAAAGCACCAAGACAATTTCTGCCGGATAGTCGGTGGATTTTGTTGCGTCCATCAAGGCTTGCAGATTACTGCCGTTGCCGGAGATTAACACTGCGACTTTTTTGCGCATCCCTATCCTTGTCATTCTCGCGAAAGCGGGAATCTAGATTCCCGATGAAGTCTCGTATCCAATCGAAGATTGGACTCGACTAGCTCGGGAATGACAAAAAAAGCTAGTCGCATAAATTGCCAGAATAGGTGACGCGTTCGCCAGTCAGTGCGGTGAGGTTGCCGATTTCACCTGCCAGCTCACCGGTGCTCTCCAGCGCGCTTAGAACATGCGCCGCATCTTCTTTAGCGACGACCAGAATCATGCCGATACCGCAATTGAAAGTACGCAACATTTCGGAAGCATCCACGTCGCCTGCGGCCATCAGCCATTTGAATACAGACGGCATATCCCAGCGCTCAAGGTCGATATGCGCTGCGAGATTATCGGGCAATACGCGCGGTAGATTTTCGCTCAACCCGCCACCCGTGATATGCGCCATGGCTTTGATTTTTTGTGCAGCAAGCAGTGGCAGCAACGATTTCACATAGATACGCGTTGGCTCAAGCAGCGCGCCGCCAAGCGTGCGATGCTCGGTCTCAAAGGGCGCATCATCTGTCATGGCCTTGCCTGAATCTTTGACAATTTTACGCACGAGCGAATAGCCATTCGAATGCACGCCTGAAGAGGCAATACCAATCAGAATATCGCCGTCTTTGATGTCGCCGCGTGGTAGCAACATGCTGCGCTCGACCGCGCCGACGGCAAAACCTGCTAGGTCATAGTCACCCTTGGCATACATACCTGGCATTTCGGCAGTTTCACCGCCTACCAACGCACAGCCCGCCAGTGCGCAGCCTTCGGCGATGCCGGAAATCACATCACTTGCTGCATCCACATCCAGCGCGCCGGTGGCAAAATAATCGAGGAAGAAAAGCGGCGTTGCGCCCTGTACAATCAGGTCGTTAACGCACATCGCCACTAAATCCATGCCGATGGTGCTGTGCAGATTCATCTCTTGAGCGAGCTTTAATTTAGTGCCTACCCCGTCTGTCGTAGACACTAATAGGGGATCTTTGAAGCCTGCGGCTTTGAGGTCGAATAAGGCACCAAAACCCCCTAATCCGCCCAGCACGCCAGCGCGTGTTGTGGCTTTAGCCATGGGTTTAATGCGTTCGACAAGGGCATTGCCCGCGTCAATATCGACGCCGGCTTCTTTATATCGCTGATTGCGGGATGCGTTCACTTAGGCTAACCTTTGGGCAATGATTACAAAAACTTCGCGCAGAACTAACCTATTCGCAGGCTTTTTGCAACGTGCTTGCGCAGTGGTAATGCTTGTTTGTGCGGCGGCGATGCCCGCCCATGCGGCCTTGCATGAGATTAGAGTGATTGGCGTGGGCATTGATTCGCTTCGAAGCGGGGCAGAAGCCAAGGCCGTAGACTACGCCAAAAAGCGCGCGCTTTACATGCTGGCGCGCAAGCTAGGGGCGCAACAGGTTGAGGCGCAGCTTACCAAACTTACGGAAGCAGATATAAAAGAGATGATTCGGGGCTATACGGTGGTGCGCACTCAGCGCAAAGACGACGTGACCTATGCCGAGATAAAAGTCAGTATTCTAGATACGCCTTTGCGTAAAGTACTCGGCCTGCCAGATGAGAATCAAGAGCCCCAATTTCGTCGTCGCGGCGTGATGGTATTTGGTGTCTATATGGATGGAGAGCGCCCATTGCTATGGGAAAAACGCAACCCGCTGACGGAATCGCTGAAGTCACAAAGCCTAAAAATGGGTAAAGGTTCGGTGATTATCCCTGTTGGTGACCCTGAAGATTTACGGGTGGTGGACTATAATAATATCCTGAAGATCGGCTATGATGAAATGAAGGGTATGTTCGAGCGTTATGGCGCGAATGAGGTGATGATTGCCGTCGTTACTACTGGTCTTAAAGGCACGGAAGACCCTACGGATATTTTACTCAGGCGTTTGACGGACAGAGGCGTGAAGTTGGAGCGTGTGAGTTTGCCGCCTAAGGAAAAAGAGCAAGAAGAGTCAGGCCGTGTACAAGATGCAGTGAATGCGATTGCACAAATTGCAACGGAGCTTGCCGCATCGATTTCAATCCAAGAGCGCAAGGTAATGGAGCAGGCAACACAATTGCCAATTCACTTTTCGTTCATCACCATGAAAGAATATGGCGATATGCAGGCGGCGCTGCGCGCCTATCCTGGCTTTACACAACTTGAGGTGCCGTCGATTAATTTGCAGCGCGTCGACGGTAAACTATATTATGACGGTAACGAGAAAAAACTACGTAAACATCTAGAGAAATATGCCATCTTCGTGCGGCCTAATGCCGAAGGCTGGACCATTTCATTGAGGCAGCCATGAGTATGTCGACAACAGGGCGTTCGCGCTTTATTCAGCTGATTTTTTGGGCAACGGTCATTGTCCTATTTATCATCTTTTTGCAGTCCATACGCCCTATTTTGTTACCGTTTGTGGTGGGCATGATGGTGGCGTATTTGTTTGATCCGCTCGTCGATCGATTGGAACGTTTGGCCTTCTCGCGCACGAGCGCTACGGCAACGGTTACGGTCACGTTCTTTGTGGCGTTGACGGCGATTATAATGTGGCTTGGGCCGCTACTCTATCATCAATTGGCGGGTGTATTAAGCGCGATTCCCGATTTATTGCGTGAGGCGCAGATTGCAATGAAACATCACGGCGCGCCGATTCTTGCATTACTTGGTCAAGAAGGTGACTTGCAGTCTTCCGAGCTTGCGCAGCAAACATTAGCAGCGGCGACGAATGTGATTAAAAGCGTAATGGTATCAAGTGCGGCGGCGCTCAATCTAGCCTCGATGTTGTTGATTACGCCGATTGTCTGTTTTTATCTGCTGCGCGATTGGGACAAAATGGTGGCAAGTATCGACCGTTTATTACCACGTGCCTACGCAGCCACGATTCGTGAACAAGTCCTGCTAATTGATAGCACGCTGTCAGGCTATTTGCGCGGTCAGGTAACGGTGATGGCCATGCTCAGCATCTATTATGCCATTACGTTGAGTATCGTTGCGGTTCCTTTTTCGCTTATCTTGGCATTTATTGCGGGTCTGTTTATTATCATTCCCTATGTCGGTACACTCATCAGCACAGCGTTGGCAGTCGGTATCGCCTACATGAATTTTGGGTTTGAGTGGCAGACTATGGCGGTCATTGGTATCTATGTCGTTGGGCAAATACTGGAATCACAAATTCTTACGCCAAAAGTCATTGGGGATCGTGTGGGTCTTCACCCTTTATGGATGGTGTTTGGCATGCTTGCGGGTGCGGTGCTGCTAGGGTTTGCAGGGGTCTTGCTTGCCGTACCGATTACGGCGGTATTAGGTGTATTGGTGCGTTTTGCCGTTGGGCGTTATCTGGAAAGCCCGTTTTATACGAGCGCATGAGCACTCCTGTTTCGCAATTAACCATTCCATTTGCGGGCGCTGTTAGTTACGCGGCGGAAGATTTTATTGTTGGTGGCGCGAACTGTCACGCGGTGGATGTGCTGGACCGGTTTCCCAATTGGCCCGAACCGGTGCTCGCCTTATATGGTCCCAAGGCTTCAGGCAAAACCCATCTGGCGCAGCGTACCGCACAACTACATGGCGGGCTCTGCGTGCAAGATGAATTAGGCAGCGTGGATGCCGCAACGCTTGCAGAACGTGCACCCTTATTAGTGGTCGATGGTTGGCGCGATGAAGCAGCCTTAGCGCAACTCATCAACCATTGCCGCGCCGAGCGCCACTGCCTTCTGGTGACGATGGAGGATGCACCGGCACGGGTGAAGGTCACGCTGCCCGATTTACATTCACGCCTTAGCGCCATGGTCGCCCTGGAGCTGACTGCGCCGGATGAGTCACTGCTTAGCGCATTATTAAGCAAGCATTTTGCCGATAGACAAATTCGGGTTGCACCCGAAGTGATTACCTATATCGTAGCGCGCATGGAACGTTCCTATGCATCAGCACATCATGCTGCCGCGTGGCTTGATAGTAAGGCGCTGGAGTCAGGCCGCGCCATTACCTTGCCGTTAGCGCGTGAATGGGTTGCCCATGCGCTCTAAAACAACCAGTATTAGTCTGACCCAAGAAGATATGCGGATTCGCTTTGCGAATATCCGCGTATTAGTGGCGGATCGCGACTTGCGCGTGGCAGACTTGGTGCGCCGCGTTTTGTTCAATTTTGGGTTTCGCAAGGTTGAAATGGTCGATAGCGGTGCCAAAGCGATTGAAGCGTTGGATGAAAAAACCTTCGAGTTGCTGATTACCGAATGGAATATGAGCCCTATAGATGGGATTGATATGGTACGTGCCATTCGCCGCGCGAAACGTGCGAAACGGTTACGCCGCGATATTCCGATTATTATGCTCACGGGTAAGGCCGAGAAAGACGATGTTCAGGTGGCGCGTGATTCGGGTATTACCGAATTTTTGGTGAAGCCATTTAATGCTAAAACGCTTTCTGATCGCATTATCAAAGTGATTGATTACCCGCGCATCTTTGTCGATGCGCCGATATATGCAGGGCCATGCCGCAGGCGTAAAAAGCCTGCACCACCTGGTGGTCGTGAGCGGCGTTCACTGGTGAGGGAAAGGCTTTCCACCGGTAAAGAGTTGCCCGATATGGTCATGGAAAGCGGTAGTGATCTGCTAGGCTTGGTCGCGTTCTTGCCGCCTAATGTAGAGATGAAGCATCACGTAGGTGCGGATATTTCCGCGCAGGATATTCTGACGGAACAAGTCGTTGCTGAAGGCCAAGAGGCGATTCATGAAGCGGCCAATGAATTTGTTGAGTGGGTGCGTGATGATATTGGGAAATTGGAAGAGGCTTATAGCGAGCTAAAAAAACGCCCAACCGATCCTACCGCGCATCATCTGCTGCTCACCGCAGCCTACGCCATCAAAACGCAGGCTGGAACGTTTGGTTATGATGTGGGTAGCGAAGTGGGTAAACTGCTTGTCGATTATTTGACCCAGCACCCTATCGTTGATGAAAATGGTATGATGGTGGTGCGCAAGCATATTGATGCGATTGCCGTTATCTTTAATCAAAAAGTGAAAGAAATGGGGCGTGAGATTGCTGAAGAACTCGTGCGCTCGCTGCATCAACTGATTCGGAAAATGGGGTAGTTATGAAAAAATGTCTGGTAGTAGATGATAATGCAAATAACCGTATGGTGGCGCGGTTCATTATGGAAGATTTAGGATTCACCACAGAAGAGGTCGGCGCTGCCGATGAAGCCGCCGCGTTATTAGTGGTCGAGGATTTTGATGTTGTACTGCTTGATTGGATGATGCCACAGATGGATGGTGTCGATTATTTAACGCGCCTAAGGCAGGACGAGCGATTGAAAGATGTGAAGGTGATTATTTGTTCAGCCAAAGAGCGTGATGCGAATTTAGCAACGGTCATGAATGCCGGTGCGAATGGATTTATCGCCAAGCCATTGACGCTTGATGTAGTAGAAAAGCAGCTTAAAGAGCTTGGTCTTCTTTAGATTATTCCCTGCATAGGTGAAGAGGCGCTTGCGCTGTCCCGCTTTGCCATGCGCCCTGCCAGATAGCCTAACCTTCCTGCCTCTACGGCGCGTCGCATGGCCTGCGCCATCTGTATGGGGTTTTGTGCTTCAGCGATTGCGGTGTTCATCAGCACGCCTGCGCAGCCAAGCTCCATTGCTTGGACGGCATCGCTGGGGCAACCTATTCCTGCGTCGACAATCACCGGCACTTTGGATTGTTCGACGATACGGCGAATGTTGGATGGGTTGGTAATGCCAAGGCCAGAGCCAATTGGTGCCGCAAGCGGCATGATGGCACGTGCGCCACGCGCTTCAAGCGCTTGGCAAATAGCTGCGTCATCTAGCGTATAGACCATGACGTCAAACCCATCCTGTACCAATAATGGCATAGCTTTGAGCGTTTCTTCCATATTCGGCAGCAGGCTCTGCCTGTCACCAATCACTTCCAGTTTCACGAGATTCCAACCACCTAGCTCGCGCGCTAAGCGTAACGTACGTAAGGCTTCTTCGGCGGTGTAGCACCCTGCAGTGTTGGGTAGATACGTGTATTTTTGTGGGTCAATCGCATCATGCAGTTTCTCATCATGTACGGCATTTACATTCACTCGACGTAATGCTGCTGTCACGATTTGTGCACCTGATGCTTCAATCGCCGCTTTGGTTTCGCGCATGTCTTTATACTTGCCTGTACCCACCAGTAAGCGCGAGGAAAAGCTGCGGCCAGCAATAAGAAGTGGGTCGTCGCGTAGCATTAGCCACCGCCAATAAAACTGACGATTTCAACGGTATCGCCGTTGTTAAGTGCCGTCTTCGCGTAGTTAGGGCGTGCGAGAATGGTACGATTATGTTCCACCGCTATCTGGCGTATATCAAGCCCCAATTCCTGCACCAAATCGGCCACAGTGGCGATGGTGATGGTGCGTGGTTCCCCATTGAGTGTGATGCTGCGTTGCTGCGTTCCCATAAGTTTGCTAAACCTTTACCATGACGGCAAAACTCTTAATCTTAAACGGTCCCAATCTCAACCTATTAGGTGTGCGTGAGCCAGAAATTTATGGCACGACGACGCTTGCCGATATCGAGAAGCTATGTGGCGGCACAGCCAAAAAATATGGATTTGAGGTGGATTTTCGTCAGAGCAATCACGAAGGTGTGCTGATTGACTGGGTGCAAGAGGCGCGTACGCACCATGCGGGGATTATTATTAATGCGGGCGGCTATACCCACACTTCCGTGGCGCTGCATGATGCACTTAAGGCCGTGGCTCTGCCGATTATCGAAGTGCATATTAGTGACCCAAAAACCCGTGAGCCGTTCCGCCACCATTCCTATATCGAGCCTGTGGCGCAGCAGAGCATTTGTGGTAAAGGTGCGCAAGGTTATGCTCTCGCTATCGAGGCGATAGCCAAGCTGGTGAAATTTTAATATGCTTCCGGCTCGGTCTACTGACCTCGCCTTGAAGCGTGCTGCGCAGCTCATGGCTGACTCGCGCTGCTGCGCTCGTATAACGTGATATGGAACCGCTTACCCCTGAAACACTTCTACTTGCCTACGCTAATGGCTATTTCCCAATGGCTACGTCGCAAGACAGCGCTGAGGTTGAATGGTTCCATCCCAGTAAGCGCGGCATTTTACCGCTTGATGACTTTAATATTCCGCGCGGCTTGAAACGGGTGATGAAGTCGCATCATTTTGCGGTGACGGTCGATACGGCATTTCGCGAGGTGATGGAGGCTTGCGCAGAGCAGCGCCCTGAACGGAAAGAAACATGGATCAACCAAACCATTATCGATGCTTATTGCCAACTGCATCGTTTGGGCCATGCCCATAGCGTAGAAGTGTGGGATAGTGAGAAACTGGTTGGCGGGTTATATGGTGTGTCGCTTGGTGGCGCTTTTTTTGGCGAAAGCATGTTCTCGCGTGCTAGTGAAGCCAGCAAAATCGCCCTCGTGACACTCGTCGAGATACTACGCGAAGCGGGTTATAGATTGCTCGATACGCAGTATGTCAATGCACATCTCACGCAATTTGGTGTGCAAGCTATTTCGCGGCAGCGCTATATGACGAAGTTAGAGAAGGCTTTGAATGCTTCACCCAATCCGTCGAGTCTTTTCTCGACCGTCTCCGTGCGTAGAGGATTTGCCTCCCTATCCAGCGAAAGCTGAATGCGCCCATCTGCCAAGCGTATGTCAGCGTGGTGAAGATTTCCTGCCTTGCCCGCAGAAAGCTGGAAGGCGAGGTTGGCAGAAAGCCCAACGCAGCGCGCCCATAGACGTTCACGCTCATCGAGCAGCTTCATTTCTTCGCGCTCGGATTTCCATTTCGTCTGGTAGCGGTGATACAGCGCCAGCGCCAGCATGAGTCGCTCTTTGTGATCGAGGCCTTTGAGTGACGATTGAATGATGCGGTGATAGGCCCATTCGGCACGGAAATTCGGGTCAATACTCCATGCGAGTTCTGACAAGGTGCACAGCGCAAAGCGTAAGCGGTGCCAACCGATGGGCTCATTGGCAAAGAGAGGTTGTGTCCAATCATAGAGTTCTTGCGCATAGCGGCCACTACGCCCAATCAGTGCCGCCAAATCGGTCGCGGAGGCAGTCAGCGCATCTTCCTGTTGGATTTTGGGGCTGAGAAGATCATAGAAAAATCCCTCACGAATACCGCTTACCGAGAACATGATTTCTGGTGCGCCTGTCATTTCAAGCAACTGTTGTAGCACCAGTGCGGTGGGAATCATGGTCGTCGCACGTTTGGCTGAAACACCCGGGAGTGCAGCAATTTCGGAAGGACTCATGCTCACCAGTCTTTCAAGTAACTGCGTGATGGCGCGCTTTGACATGGTGTATTCGTGCACAATATCGAGCGGATAGCGCGTCTTCTTCATATGGAGTTTGGCGATGGTACGAAAGCCGCCACCAATCGCATACAGGCAATGCGGATGTGCATTCTTGAGCCACGGAATCGCCTTGAGCTCGCGCTTAATGAATTCTTCCATGGCTTTGGTTTTGCCTTCGCTACTATCGAGAATACGCAGTGAGCCAAGTTTACAGCTAGTCGTCAGGCCGATTTTGTGTCGCTCGACGGAGGCTAGTTCCATCGACCCGCCACCAAGGTCGGCGGAGATGCCAAGTGGTTCATGCACCGAAGCGATAATACCTTGTGCAGCAAGCTCTGCTTCGCGTTCGCCCGTAATGACGTTGATACTGACACCAAATTCCTTGGTAAGCTCGGCCACGAATTTTTTGCCGTCTTCGGCGTCGCGTACGGCGGCGGTGGCGAGAATATCAAGGCTGGCTAATTCAAGCCGTCCCGCCATGGCCATGAAGCGCGCCATAGCGATGCGCGCCGATTTGACCCCTTCGGGATTAAGCCGCCCTGTGCGCGCCAAGCCTTTACCCAGTGCGCACATATATTTTTCAGTGAACACGGGAAGCGGCACACGTTTGAGGGCATGGTAAACAACCATGCGCACGGAGTTCGAGCCAATATCGATAATACCAATCAGCCCTTTGGGGTGGTCGGCTGTGGCGGTGTTGTATTTAATAACCATTGCTTAACTACGCTTCTTCTTTTTGGCAGCTGCGGCGGCAACGGGTGTTTCCGGCTGGCCGATTTTTTGCAGTGCTTTGCCACGCCCAGAAAGTGATGGGTTGGTCATGAAGTAGTCATGGGCGGCGAATGCATTCGGGTCGTCGGTGATGCGATGGTAATCACCATTCGCACTGAGTAGCCAGCTTTGCCGTTCGTCCTTCAGATTAGCGACAAAAATCTGGTCGAGAATCTGGGCATGCACGGTTGCGTTGGTAATGGGAACGAGCAGTTCAACGCGACGATCGAGATTGCGCGTCATCCAGTCAGCTGAAGAAATAAAGAGCTTGGCTTTAGGTGAGGGTAAGCCATGCCCTGCGCCAAACGCTACCATGCGACCATGCTCTAGAAACCTACCGACCATACTGCGCACACGTATATGTTCTGAGAAGCCCTTAATACCTGGTTTGATGCCGCAAATGCCACGCACGACCAGCTCGATTTTCACGCCAGCTTGCGAGGCAGCATAGAGTGCATCAATCATCTCTGGGTCGATGAGTGAATTCATCTTTGCCCAAATAGCGGCAGGGCGACCAGCGCGTGCGTGCGCCATTTCTTCGCGAATGAGTTTATAGAGTTTGCTGCGCATATGCAGTGGCGCCACGCCGAGCTTTTTGAAGGTGAGGGGTTTGGCATAACCGGTGACGTAATTAAATACATAGCTTGAATCTTGGCAGAGGTCCGGATTACAGGTGAAAAACGATAAATCGGCATAAACTTTAGCGGTGTTGGGGTGGTAGTTGCCAGTGCCGAAATGCGCATAAGTCTTCATGGTTTTACCCACACGGCGCACGACGAGCGATACTTTGGCGTGCGTCTTCATGGTCACGAAACCGAAGACGACTTGTACGCCTGCACGCTCCATGTCGCGCGCCCAACGCATATTGGCTTCTTCGTCAAATCGCGCTTTGAGCTCGACTAATGCCGTGACGGTTTTGCCGGACTCTGCGGCGCGAATCAGTGCTTTGACAATCGGCGAGTCGGCGCTCGTGCGATATAAGGTTTGTTTGATGGAAACAACCTGCGGGTCGCTCGCTGCTTGCTCAATGAATTTCACCACCACATCAAACGATTCATAAGGATGATGTACGACAATGTCCTTTGCTTCAATGGCTGCAAAACAATCACCGCCATAGTCATTGATGCGCTCGGGGAAGCGCACTTTGAAGGGTGAGAATTTCAAATCAGGGCGTGGCGTATCATAAATCTCACTGACTTGTGATAGCCCTACCATGCCCTCCACTTCAATGACATCCTCACGCTCAGCGGGTAGATGTTCACACATGAATTTGACGAGTTCTTGGGTTGCGCCCTTACTGGCTTTGAGGCGTACGATGCGGCCATAGCGGCGTTGCTTTACCGCTTTATCGAGGTAGCGCATCAAATCCTCGGCCTCTTCTTCGACTTCAACGTCACTATCGCGCACGATACGGAATACTCCGGCATGCAGCAGTGTGTATTTGGGAAATAGTAAATCAATGAAGAGCTCGATGACATCACCCAGCAGCATGAAGCGGGTGCCTTTGCCGGTTTCAAGTTTAACAAAGCGACCCTGCGTGGGTGGAAACTGCACCATGGCGAGCATTTTTTTGCTCTTTTTCTTGGGCGGCTGCAGTGCATAAAGCTGCACGATGCCGAGGTTGGGTACGAAGGGGAAAGGATGGGCAGGGTCCACTGCGATAGGCGTTAGAATCGGGAAGATATTTTTTTCAAAATAGTCGCGTAGCCAGAGCATATCAGTGCGCGAGAGATCCTTGCCGGATACGATGCGTATCTGTTCTTTGGTGAGTAGTTTCTGCAAATGAATCCAGCATTGTTGCTGCTTTTGCATGAGCGCGGTTGCGGATGCTTGGACGCGGTCTAGTTGTTGTTTGGTGGTGAGACCATCAGGGGATGGCGCATGGATACCTTGGTCGAGATTGTCTTTAAGGCCCGCGACACGCACCATGTAAAACTCATCGAGGTTTGCGGCAGAAATGGACAGGAACTTTACGCGCTCAAGCAGCGGCAGATGTGGATTCATCGCCTCTTCCAAGACGCGGGTATTAAAGGCGAGCCATGAAATCTCGCGGTTAAAGAAGCGATGCTCTGGTTTGGCAAAATGCGCACGAATCAACGTGTCCGACGGGGCGGGGATGAGCGGTGTGCGTTTGCGCGTTCGTGGTGCCATGATGCAATGCAGCTTGTGTTGAAAGGTGACGCGTGTAATGTAACCTGAAGTGCAAGGAGAGCAAGACTGAAACGCACCTTATCCATACTTCGCCATGCGAAAGCGGCTGATGCTGAAGCCTATGCGACGGACGCTGAGCGCCCCCTAACCTCGCGTGGGCGAGAGGATGCGGCGCGGCTGGGTAACACGCTGATTATACAGCATATGGTGCCTGAATTGGTGGTATGCTCGTCGGCCGTGCGTACGCGTGAAACGCTCGCCCATCTTGGGTTTATCGTGCCTACGATTCTCTCAGAGAAGCTCTATCTGGCCAGTGCTGGCGAGATGCTCGCCCAGTTGCAGCAGGTCGATGATAAGGTGACGCATGTGATGATTATTGGCCATAATCCGGGGATGCATGAGCTGGTGGTGCGCATGATGGAAGACGCAAAAGACGAGCAGGATATTAAGCGCCTCGCACTCAAATTCCCCACCTGCGCCTATGCGCAGCTTAGTCTCAGTCTTTCCTCATGGCAGGATATAACATTGAATAGTGCGTTGCTTGAGACGTATTGGGTCGGCAAAGAATTGCCGGAAACACCCCACTCGAAACGTGCTTAGGCGGCTGGTTTCGTGTCGCTCGTTGCGGGCGGCGGGCTAGCAGGCGGTGCTGCTGGTGGTGCACCAGCAGGCTTATCTGCTGGCGGTGGTGGAGGTGCGGCAGCCACTTTTTTCTTCTTACGTGGGTCGTAAGGCTCTTGAGTCGGTATCGGGCATGGCGGCATGAGGCGCTTGGTGAAGAACGAGTCTTTGAAGTAGAAAATTTTCTTTGCTTTGACGGGTGGAAACGACTCGATGAGGATAATCTCTTCGTCGCGCGGCAATTGAATCACTTCCTGAGGCAAGATAAGCGCGCGCTGTGTTTCCGATACGTGCATGGTACGTGAGGCGGGGTTGAAGTCGATGAAGCGCGGTTTATTGTGCGAGGATTGCTGAGCGGTTTTATTACCCACCAGCTGCGAAATCATGTTGGCGGTTTCGATGTTGTTCGCCGAGAAGGTGACGCGGTAATAGCTGTTGGAGAGGAAGCTGTTCATGCCTGCTTCCTCGTAAATACCTTTGAGCTGCTGCGTATCCTGAACGATGAGGAAGAGCTTCACGCGGTAACCACGGAAATAGGCAATACCGATTTGGAATTGTGGCATTTCACCTAAGGATGGGAACTCGTCCATCATGAACATCACGCCATGTGGCTCGTCTGCCTTAGGCATGTTGCGGGTCATGAAGTCGGTGGCTTGCTGGTAGAATACTTTGAGCAGAGGCTCCAAGCGTTGCAAGTTGTCTGGGGTGACGCCGACATAGACGCTTTGCTTTTTCTTTTTGAGTGTCTGCAAATCAAAATCCGATGAGGCGGTAGTGGTATCAATCAGCGG
>JBMOEL010000033.1:0-14810 GCA_049314715.1 Rickettsiales bacterium | reverse complement strand
CGCCTCCAGTACCATGGGGCCTTTGTCTTTATCGAGCACAATATCCACGCCGACATAGCCGAGCTTGGTGATGTCATAGAACTTGCTCGCCATCTCCAGCAGAAACGGCCAGCGCGGAATCTGGCGGCCAGCAAGTGGCTTCAAGGTTTCGGGGTGTTCATTGACGAAGTTACTGCCCTGCACGCCATACATGGTCGTGCCGTCATGCATCTGGATGCCGACACCGATACCACCTTTATGCAAATTCGCCTTACCGTCGGACTTGCGAGTCGGCAGGCGCAGCATCGCCATAATTGGCACGCCCTTATAGACGATGATGCGAATATCCGGCACGCCTTGATAGGTGATTTCGTTGAAGATGGGATCGAACTGCACGACATATTCCAAAATCGCTTTATCGCTGGAGCCTCCCATCGAATACATACCGCCCAAGATATTGGTAAGGTAATATTGCATATCGCCCGCGGAAATCAGCTCGCCATTGGCTTTTTGGAAACTGCCGCCAATCACGTCTTTGACCAGCGTTATCCCATCACCCCCCGAACCGCGCGCGGGCTTGATGACGAATTGTTTGTGGGGTGCGGCAATCTCCGCCACCTGCCCTGCTTGGTTGATAAATTCAATCACACCGTACAGTTCGGGAACTTGAATACCCGCTTCGAGCGCGAGTTTTTTGGTGAGCAGTTTATCGTCCACCAGTGGATAAAAACGGCGGCGATTATTGGGGAAAATAAAATCGCGGTTACGCGCATTGATGCCCATGATTTTATATTTGCCCAAGCCATCTAGCATTCCGGCAAGCATGCTATTTCACCTTTTCTGCTTCTTTTTTCTCAAGTGCCGCCAAACTCTTTTGCAGCTGCCTAAAGCGAATATATTCGGTGAGCTTATAGTGGTTATAGCGGCCTAGAACCATGCTCAGCGCCAATACGACGAGCAGCAATTCTGGGAAGGCAAACATGAGGTAATTGAGGGTCTCATCATTCATCGCGAAGTAGGCGATGATAGCACAACCCATACTCATCATCCCCGTTTTAATGGCTGTGTCGGGGCCATATTCTTCCCACATCAGCGTCATGCGTTCAATCGTCATGGTGAGTACGACGATTGGGAAGAGCGAAATAGAGAGGCCGACAATCATACCGAATTGATTGGTAATCATGGCAATTAGACTCAGTACAATCACCACGACCGTCAGCACGGAAGCTAGGCGCGGTACGAGTAGCAATTTGAGTGCGTCAAAATAGTTGCGAATAATAACACCGAGTGCAACGACCAACGTGAAGAGCATTACGCCTGCAAATAATCCCGTTTCGCGGAAGGCAAGCGCAACCAGCACAGGCATGAAGGTACCGAAGGTTTTGACACCAATCACTTGACGCAGGAAGGCCATAACAAGGCCGCCAACGGGAAGCATGAGAAGCACGTTGAATACGAGCTGTGCATCCAGCGGTAAGTTATAAAATGAGAAGGTGAGGAATAAATCAGCAAGCTGGCCACTTTTCCAAATCGCGCGCGTCAGCGCATTATTGGTGTTCTGGCGTACCGCAACCATGGTCTCGGCGCGTGCATTGCCTTCGACACTGTAAAGCCCCTTATCGCCATACCACCACACGATATATTTATCCTTGAGGCCGAAGGTGCGATGCTCTGGATCAATACCGACCCACTCATTTTTTACGAATACTTCAAGCCACTGAACGGTACCGGCGCGGCGCTTATCTTCCGACAGCTTCAGACCATGCGCGATGCGGGTTGGAATGCCGTCTGCTTGCAGAAGTAGCGATGCAAGCTCAACGTCGGTAAGCTCTTCCTCGACAGAGTCACGAATGAGTTTCACGCGGTCATCGTTCGCATCATTTACCAATCGATAAATCTCGCGCACGAAGGTTTTGGTGGAAGCGGACTTATCTTTCGCTTCACCAATCAACGCATCAATCGCTACATAGACGGGCGCTTCTTTTTCACCTGCTTCTAATTTGGGGCGATTCTTTTTCTGGTACGATGAATCAGGCTCAGGCGGCACTTCTATGACTTGCTTGGATGGTGAATCAAGCTCATAGACAATCGCACGGTAGAAAATCGTTTCGTTGGCATCCATGCGGCGTTTGGAAAAAACAGCGGTGCGATTACCATCCGCGTCCGACTCGGTGATTTCATGGCCGAAGCCGCGCGCCACGATATTCTCGTCCACCAACACAAAGCGTTCGGACTGATGCGGAAGCTGTAGTGTAAAAATGATTGGCTTGTCGCCCTGACGCCACGGATTCTTCGATGCTAAATCAACACGCGATTCAACATACCAGCTTTTGTAGGTCGTGTCGGGCGTGAGGGGAAATTCAAGCGTGTAATGTTTATACGCGGCAATACCAAAACCAATGGCGGCAAAAATGAGTGCCAAAATCCAAACATGCAAACTACGCATCGTGCTTATTCCTCAGTACAACGGGCGCGGCTGACGAAGGTACGAGCAGGATCCACCGACAGCTTGGCATGTTGCATCATGTTGCGACCAATCAGCAGTGGGTAAATGAAGTTTTCACGGTTGGCAAGGTTGACTTCTTCATGCACCTGACGCCCGGCGATGCATAACTCCATCTTGATGACGGGGCGGCGCAGAAACCCACCGTTTTTCTTTTTAATGCGTACATAGCGCACAATATCCCGCTCGAAGGTGACGGACTTATTATTATTATCATTCTTCAGGCTGAAAACGACCTGCTCGCCCGTATAGCCTTTGTGACGCTTACCAACTTTGCGAATATCAATTACCTCCGCGTCGATGGAGGAGGTCTTTGCGCCCGTATCAAGCTTCGCTTTGAAGGTAATATCTACCTCCGCCACCGTCACGTTCTCAACCCAACCGACGATTTTAAGCTTCGGGTCGGCCTTGGGCTGGGCAACTGCGGCTGACGCCATCATCAGAATGAGAATGAGTGCACTGCGTAACATAACTTTACAAAACTCGGGGTTAAGGGCGATGTTTCCTAGTCGTTTCTACTGGCAGGCGTCAATCCTTTTTATGTGGCTTTCGCAGTCTTGCATTGACTTTGTAACAAGGATGCGTATGGTGCGACTCGAGTTTTGTACTCTTTTGCATGTGCCGGCCGCTATGAGTGATTCATGTGCGGCGCGCCTTTGAGGCGCAAAATTGGGCTTTTTCAGTCCAGCCAACCAGCGTTTGATTAAGAGTTGCTGCCCTTCTTCGGTGGAAATAACTCTCGACTACCCTCACGACGCAATCATGCGCCGTGTCAAACGACATGTTGTCTGGAAAGGACAAACCTATGACGATCGATAGTTTTAAGGCTTTTGATTTACCCCCCGCCCTCAATGAAGCACTTGAATATTTGCGCTTTGAAAAACCCACCCCCATTCAAGCGGAAGCAATTCCGCATGTACTGGCTGGGCGCGATATTTTGGGCTCAGCACAAACCGGTACTGGTAAAACCGGTGCATTCGGTATTCCGCTGATTGCCAAGCTACTGCGCAATCCGCATGGCTCAGCACTCATCATGACCCCTACGCGCGAACTCGCTGTACAGGTCATCGATATGATTGATTTGATGCTCGGCCTTGATAGCGGCATCAAAGGTGCGTTGCTCATTGGCGGTGAATCGATGGGCAAACAGTTCAACCAACTACGCCAAAACCCACGTATTATTGTAGGCACCCCAGGGCGTATCAATGACCACCTCGCCAAGCGCACATTGAAACTGGATAATACCAATTATCTGGTGCTTGATGAGACGGACCGTATGCTCGATATGGGCTTCAGCGCGCAGATTGACCGTATCGTGGCGCATTTGCCGCGTAACCGCCAAACGCTGTTATTCTCAGCCACGCTGCCTGATAATATCGTGAAGCTTTCAGCGCGTTATCTGAAAGATCCCGTGCGTATTTCGATGGGCGCGACCAACGTGCCGATTGCGAAAATCACACAAGAAAATATCACTGTGACGGATGATGACAAATACAGCCAGTTGCTGGTGCAGTTACAAAACCGCACAGGGACAGTGATTGTATTCGTGAAAACCAAACATGGTGCAGACCGTTTGGCGAAGAAGCTGCGCGCGATGAAACACGAAGCGGGTGCGATTCATGGTGACTTGCGTCAGAATCAACGTGATATTGCGATCAATGATTTCCGCAACAAGAAAACGCGGATTTTAGTGGCGACCGATATTGCTGCACGTGGGTTGGACATTCCGCATATTGAGCACGTCATCAACTATGACTTGCCGCAAGCGCCGGAAGATTACATTCACCGCATTGGCCGCACTGCACGCGCAGGCGCGGAAGGTGCAGCGGTGAATTTGATTTCACCCAAAGACAGTGTGAAATGGAAAGCGATTCAGAAATTGCTGAATCCTGGTCAAACACAGATTGATAGACAGCAACCACGTGTGAATGCAGAAGGCGCCGAGAAAAAACGCCCGAAGCGTAAACGTAGCCGCAGCCGTCAGCGCCATCGTGGCGAGACTAGTGGTCATGGCGGCAACCGTCCGCCTGTGCACGCTGCTGCTGCCTAGAGTCGGCCATGCTTTCCATATCCGACCTTACCTACCGCATTGGTGGCAGGACACTGCTAGATAAAGCCTCGTTGTCGATTGGCGCGGGGCAGCGCGTGGGTTTGGTCGGGCCAAATGGTATTGGTAAATCGACGCTGTTCAAACTTATCTCGAACGAACTCATCGCTGATTCGGGCGAAATATCGCTGGTGAAAAACGCGAGTGTCGGCTGGGTGCGTCAGGATTTACCCGAGGATGACACGCCGCTGATTGATATTGTACTCGCTGCCGATACGGAACGTGCTGCGCTGATGTACGAGGCGGAAACCGTCACCGACCCGGACCGTATGGGCTATATTTATACGCGGCTTGATGAAATCAGCGCCTATGATGCCCCAGCGCGTGCGGCAACTATTCTCTCTGGATTAGGTTTTAACGACGAAGCGCAACAGCGCCCCATCTCCGATTTCTCGGGTGGCTGGCGCATGCGCGTGGCACTTGCTGCAACGCTCTTTCGCCAACCGAATTTGTTGATGCTGGATGAGCCTACCAACCACCTCGACTTCGAGGCGATGGTGTGGCTTGAGAATTATTTGATGAAATATTCCGAGACACTGCTCATCATCAGCCATGACCGAGACATTCTGAATAAAACCGTGACGCATATCCTGCATATGGAAAACCAGAAGCTGAATGCTTACACGGGCACCTATGACGAGTTTGAGCGTCGCCGCGCTGAGAAGATGCTGAACCAAGCCGCACTGCGCGAAAAACAGCTCAAACAAAAAGCCCATATGCAAAAATTCGTCGATCGTTTTGGTGCGACGGCGAGTAAAGCGCGTCAGGCACAAAGCCGCCTCAAAGCCATTGCGAAAATGGATATTGTCGACGCGGTGATGGCCGACCGCGTGACCGCCTTTGAATTCCCTGAGCCGCAGGAATTACGCTCGCCTCTCATTACGCTGGATGGTGTGGATGCGGGCTACGAGAAAGACAAACCAATTCTGAAAAATCTGGATCTGCGGATTGATATGGACGACCGCATCGCTCTGCTGGGTGCGAATGGTAACGGTAAATCAACGCTCGTGAAATTGCTCTCAGGCCGTTTGCCGCCCATGAAGGGCACCATCAACAAATCGGGTAAATTGAAAGTCGGTTACTTCGCACAATTCCAGACCGATGAGTTGGAAGTGGAGTTAACGCCTTACCAAATCATGCAGGCAGCGATGAAAGGCGTGCATGAGTCAAAAGTGCGTGCGGCACTTGGGCGATTCGGCTTTGATAAAGACAAAGCCGACACCAAAGTGGGCGATTGTTCGGGCGGTGAGAAAGCGCGTCTGCTGTTTTGCCTGATGAGTTATGATGCACCGCATATCATGCTGCTCGATGAGCCCACCAACCATCTGGATATTGATGCGCGTGAAGCGCTGATGCAGGCGCTCAATAACTATTCCGGTGCGGTGATTCTGGTGAGCCACGACCCACACTTGGTGGATAGCGTCGCCGACAGGCTATGGCTGGTGGCGGATGGCACCTGTGTGCCGTTTGAAGATGATTTGGAAGGCTACAAGAAGCTCGTGGTGCAGCAGCGCCGTCGCGAACGCGAAGGCGCGCGCAAGGAAAGCCGCCGCGAAAAGAACGGCAAAAAAACCAATACCAGCAAGCTCGAAGAGAAAGTCTTACAGCTTATTGAAAAAAAAGATGCGCTCGAGAATGAAATCGCCATCTGCTGCGAAACGGGCGATGCGAATAACCTAAAGCGCCTGAATCTGACCTATGAAAAACTGCAAAAAGACCTAAGCGAAGCCGAAGCGACGCTGGAGAAGGCGCTCGCGGAGAGCGCATAGATTCCTTTATAATAACGATATTTTGATGTTCACATGTCCGTCTAAGCTGTGAACGTCGGCGCGATACACTCGCCTCGTTCTTAGCAAGACTCCCATGATTTTTTGGTCATTTCGTGCTATGCAGCTTCCCATCGCTGCCGTCGGCAGCTCGTGAATTGCAAGCACTCCAAGATTTCTTCGTAAAAACGTGCCACTGGCACGTTTTGTACTTGAAATGGTGCTGCTGAGAGGAATCGGACCTCCGACCCCGTCATTACCAATGACGTGCTCTACCACTGAGCTACAGCAGCACACTACGAGACGCGCCCTAATGCCATAAACCATTCTTGCCTGCAAGCAGTGATTTATGGTAGAAAAACCAATGGCTATCATCAAAGACCCTTCCAAGAAAAAAACGGCGCAGCGCCGTAAGGTCAAGCTAGCCGCCGCCCTCAAGCGCAATATGGCGCGGCGCAAGGCTGCCTCTAAGAAAGCGGGCAGCCAGTGAGTGACCAGTCCGACGCCAAAAAACTGAAGAAAAAGCTTCAGAACCTCAAAAACCGCCGTCATCAGATGATTAATCAACATGCCGAACAGCATGGGCGTGAGCGGGATTTAGACCTTGAACGCGAAGAGGAACTGCGCGACAGCGCACGCGAAGCCAGCGAACGCGGGGCGAAAGACAAGAAAAATGAGCCGACATGGAGCGCGCGGATGCAAGAAGTGCGCAATAAGCTCGACGGGCGCAAACGCCAAGCCGAAGACCGCTGGAACCGCTTTGCGGGAACTGAGGGCGGTGGCGGGCGTGGTCTTTAAGTTACTCACGCTATCCACATAGGCGGCGCTTAGCGGTTTGCTTATCATTGTAAACAGCGCTAAACAGACTGCCTATGCCCATTCAACCTGACCATTGGATTCGCGAACGCGCGCTTAAAGACAAAATGATTGAGCCGTTCGTCGAGAATTTGCAGCGCGAAAATGTGATTTCGTACGGCTTGTCGTCCTATGGTTATGACGCGCGCGTGGCGGACGAGTTCAAGATTTTCACCAATGTAGACTCAGCGATTGTCGATCCCAAAAATTTCTCTGACAAAAGCTTTGTCGACCGCAAGACGGATGTCTGCATCATCCCGCCCAATTCGTTTGCGCTAGCCCGCACGGTCGAATATTTCCGCATTCCACGCGATACGCTGGTGATTTGTTTGGGCAAAAGCACCTATGCCCGTTGCGGTATCATTGTGAACGTGACACCACTCGAGCCGGAGTGGGAAGGCCATGTGACGTTGGAGTTCAGCAATACCACCCCCCTACCCGCGAAGATTTACGCCAATGAAGGCGCGTGCCAGTTCCTGTTCCTTAAGGGCGAGTCGATGTGCGAAGTCTCATACGGCGACCGTAAGGGCAAATATATGGGTCAAACGGGCGTGACCCTACCAAAGGTAGAGTCGAAAAAATCCGCGTAATTTTTTGCCGTTCTGCTATGGTGACGCTATGCATCCGCTACGTTTCCTCTTCATTGATTTCAACAGCTACTTCGCCTCGGTCGAGCAACAATTAAAGCCCGATTTGCGCGGGGAGCCTGTGATTGTCGTGCCCGTGATGACGGATGCGACATGTGCCATTGCCGCAAGCTACGAAGCGAAGGCACTGGGCATCAAAACAGGGACGCCTGTTTATGAAGCGAAGCGACTATGCAAGAATTTGAATATTGTTGAGGCCAATCACGAACATTATGTGCGCTTCCACGATATGCTGCATGAGATTGTGCATCGTGTGATTCCTGTTTCCTATGTCGCCTCGATTGATGAATTTGGTTGCGAGTTAATGGGTGACGAGCGCGAAGAAGAAAAAGCGATAAACATCGCAGGGCGTATTAAAGACGCGATACGCCACGAAGCTGGAAAATACATTCGGTGCTCGATTGGTATTGCACCCAATCGCTATTTGGCGAAAGTCGCGTGTGACATACAAAAACCTGATGGCCTTACCGTGATTCGCCACGCAGATATACCCAGCAAACTCATATCGCTTGCGCCGCGTGACCTGCCTGGCATCGGCTACAATATGGAGCAACGCTTGTTACAGCACGGCATTCGTAGCTTTGACGATATCTGGAAGCTTGAGCCAAAGCATATGCGCAAAATATGGCACTCTGTGGCGGGCGAGCAGCTTTATTACCGCCTACGTGGGGTAGAGATTCCTGATGCGCCAACCCAGACATCCACTGTTGGTCATTCGCATGTACTTGCGCCCGAATGGCGACCCATAGAGGCCGCTCATATCGTAGCGCAACGGCTAGTGCTCAAAGCCGCAAGCCGCTTGCGGCGTAAAGCGTATCATGCGCGATTTCTTGATCTTTCAGTGCGCATTGAAAATGGCGCACGTATCGCCTACCGCGCTGAATTTCCCTTGGCGGCTGACTCTATGCAATTCATGCGCGCACTTGAGTGTTTGTGGCGCCAACTGCTTGAGGAAATGCGCCCTGCACGGCTCAAAAAAATCTCTGTCACGTTGCATGGGCTGCAAGCGGATACTGCGATTCAGCCAACTCTGTTTGACGCAATGGAAGCAGGCAACCCCCAACGCGCGAAACGTCTTGAAGAGGCAAGCCGAGCAATGGATAGGCTCAACGCTAAATTTGGGCGTGACACGGTGGCTATGGGCTTTTTACCCAAGACTTCCAGTCAGTTCTCAGGCACGAAGATTGCGTTTTCGCGTGTGCCAGAGCTTGCCGAATTCCACGAATAGCCCTTTGACTGGCCAAGCTTTTTACCCTAAAACCCGCTCCCTATGGATAAATTACGCATTATTGGTGGCACGGAACTGCATGGCCGCATCGTGATTGGTGGCGCAAAGAACGCGGCGCTACCCCTTATGTGCGCCTCGTTACTCACGAGCGAGAAAGTAACGCTCGAGAATGTGCCGTACCTCGCCGATATTACCACCATGGCGAAATTGTTGATGCAGCATGGCGTGCTACTTTCGATGCGCGACCCGTCGGGTGGCTTGTTTGCCGAGGGCGATACACAACAAGGTCGCTATAGCCGCGAGTTGACGTTGCATGCTAAGGAAATCACCAGCGTTACCGCACCGTATGAATTGGTCTGCACCATGCGTGCATCGATTCTCGTATTGGGGCCATTGCTTGCGCGTGAAGGCCGCGCCAAGGTTTCACTACCGGGTGGTTGCGCGATTGGTACGCGACCAATTGATATGCATTTGGCGGCCATGGAAGCACTTGGTGCCAAAATTACGTTGGAAGAAGGCTATGTGTTGGCCGAAGCTCCGCAAGGACTCAAGGGTGCAGAGATTCATTTCGAGAAAGTTTCCGTCGGTGCAACCGAGAATGTGTTGATGGCTGCATCGCTCGCACAGGGCACGACGATGGTGCATAATGCCGCGCGTGAGCCGGAAATCACCGACCTTGCCGACATGCTCAATTCCATGGGCGCGAATATCGAAGGCGCAGGCACCAGCACTATTACCATTCGTGGCGTTGCAGCGCTCTCGGGCACCACGCACCGCGTGATTGCAGACCGCATTGAAACGGGCAGCTACCTTGCTGCTGTTGCCATGGCGGGTGGTGAGCTAGAGCTGGTTGATGCGCGGCTTGATACACTCGGCAATGTCATTGCCGCGATGGAACAAGTGGGCGTGCACACCGAACAAAAAGAAGACTATGTACGCGTGTGGCGTAATGGTTCCGGCTTGAAACCCATGGCGATTTCTACGCAGCCTTACCCTGATTTCCCCACCGACATGCAAGCGCAGATGATGACCATACTCACGCAAGCAGAAGGCGATTCACCGATTACGGAAACGATTTTTGAGAATCGTTTTATGCATGTGCCTGAGCTTGCGCGCATGGGCGCGAACATCAGCGTTGCAGGCAATACGGCAACGGTGCATGGCCGCACGAAGCTCAAAGGCGCACCGGTGATGGCAACCGATTTACGCGCCTCCGTTTCGTTGGTGATTGCAGCGCTCGGTGCAGAAGGCGAAACGATTGTAAGCCGTATTTACCACCTTGATCGCGGTTATGAACGCTTGGAAGAAAAACTCACACTTTGTGGTGCGAAAATAAGCAGGATACGATGACTCTTACCTTCTCGCAGCCTACGGTTTTTGCCATCCCGAAGGGTCGTATCTTCGAGGAGCTGGCACCGATATTTTCGAACATCGGCATCACACCAGAAAAGAAATTCTTCGACGAACATGATCGTTCGTTGCGTTTTGAAAGCAATATCGCGAACCTCTCTTTCATCCGCGTACGCTCGTTCGACGTTGCAACGTTCGTTGCGCATGGCGCAGCACAGCTTGGCGTCTGCGGCTCGGACGTGATGGAAGAATTCGGCTACCCAGAGCTTTACGCGCCGCTGGATTTAGGCATTGGCAAATGTCGCCTGAGTGTTGCTGAACCGAAAGGTCTGGCCGATAATGATGACCCAACACGCTGGACACATGTGAAAATCGCTACGAAATATCCCAACCTTACCGCACGTCATTTTGCGGCGCGCGGCGTACAGGCAGAATGCATCACCCTCAATGGCGCGATGGAGCTGGCGCCTGCCGTAGGCCTAAGCGAGCGTATTGTGGATTTGGTTTCAAGTGGTGCAACCTTGAAAGCGAATGGACTTGTTGAGGTCGAGAAAATCATGGATATTTCATCACGATTGATTGTGAACCGTACCGCCTATAAAACCCGTAATGCAGAAATCTCTGCAGTTATTGAGGCGTTTCGAAATGGTGCATAAACTGACACATAAAGATACGGATAAACTGCGCCAGATTATCGCTGCACGTGCGGCGCATGAAGCCGATGTGTCACCCGTAGTGCGCGACATCATTCATGAAATCAAAACCAAAGGTGACACGGCGCTTATCAGCTATACGAAACGTTTTGATGAGATGATTCTCTCTCCCGGTCGTTTGCGTTTCACCAAGGAAGAAATCGGCAGCGCGGCTGCAGCGTGTGATAAAGAAGTCTTTGCTGCGTTGGAACTAGCGGCAAAACGCATTCGCGCTTATCACGAAAAACAACTGCCTAAAGACGAGCGCTATCAAGATGAAGCAGGCGTAACGCTTGGTTGGAAATATTCGCCGCTGGCTTCCGTTGGTTTGTATGTTCCGGGTGGTAAGGCAAGCTATCCTTCCAGCGTATTGATGAATGCGATTCCTGCAAAAGTCGCGGGCGTTGAGCGTTTGGTCATGGTCGTTCCCACGCCTACTAACAAAATCAATCCCGCTGTTCTGGCCGCTGCACAGATTGCTGGCGTCGATGAAATTTACCGCATTGGTGGTGCGCAAGCCGTTGCAGCACTCGCCTATGGTACCGAGACCATTAAGTCTGTCGATAAAATCGTTGGCCCTGGTAATGCCTATGTCGCCGAAGCAAAACGCCAAGTGTTCGGCACGGTGGGGATTGATACGATTGCAGGCCCTTCCGAAATTCTGGTGGTGGCCGACGCACGCAATGAACCCACATGGATTGCTGCCGATTTGTTGAGCCAAGCAGAGCATGACGAAGACGCGCAAGCTATTTTAATCACCAACGATGCCGCCTTTGCCGATGCGGTCGCACAAGAAATTGAGATGCTGCTGACGCTATTACCGCGTCGTGAAATCACCAGTGTTTCATGGAAAAATCATGGGGTGATTATCGTGGTCGACTCGTTCGTGGATGCGTTGCCACTGATTGACATGATTGCACCAGAGCACTTAGAATTAGCGATAGAAGATGCCGAAACATTCGCCACCAAAGTAAAGCGGGCTGGCGCTATTTTTCTTGGTCGCTATACGCCAGAAGCCATTGGCGATTATATTGCGGGGCCTTCGCATGTGTTGCCCACCTCACGCGCTGCACGTTTTTCATCAGGTTTGAGCGTGTTTGATTTTGTCACCCGCACCAGTATCATTGGCTGTAGTCCTGCTGCCGCAAAGACACTAGCTGAGCCTGCGGCGATACTCGCAGACTGTGAAGGCTTGCCTGCGCACGCACTTTCATTGAGATTGCGTACCAAGTAATGCTATAAGGGCTCATGGCTCGAATTACCAAAGTTACACTTGATGATGCCAGTATCATCCGTCGCACGCCGGAGGTGGAGCATGAGCGTCGCGTAGCGATGGTCGATTTAGTGGAAGATAATAACTTCAATTTGGCCGAAGCCCTCTCGAAAGATATTGTGGGGCCTTACGAACTATTCATCAGCGTGCGTGATAACCGCCTAACGTTGCGCCTGACCAACGAGTCTGCACGCGGCCATGATATTATTCTGCCACTGACACCATTTCGCGGCGTCATCAAAGATTATTTCATGATGTGTGAGAGCTATTTTGATGCCATCAAACACGCTTCTTCAGATAAGATTCAGACCATTGATATGGCACGCCGCGGTGTGCATAATGAGGGTTCCGAGCTTCTACAGTCCCTTTTGGGCGACACAGCAGTGATGGATTTCGACACAGCCAGACGTCTTTTCACGCTGATATGCGTCTTGCACATTAAATAGATTTTTCGCTCAGGCGGCGCTGAGCCTTTCGCCCTCAACGGGCGTCGATGCGTCGGTTCTTATTACAGTTGCATCGGCGGCACGCCGTGCTATAAGCCCGCCATGGCAAAAGAAGAACTCTTAGAATTCAAAGGCGTGGTCACAGAAGTGCTACCCAATACCATGTTCAAGGTAACGCTTGAAAATGGTCATGTGGTGTTGGCACATGCTTCAGGCTCGATGCGTAAGAACCGCATTCGCGTACTCGCGGGTGACAAGGTTACTGTTGAAATGACGCCATATGATTTGTCTAAAGGACGAATCAAGTTCCGCGAGAAATAATCGTGTCGTTGATACTCGCATCTGCATCGCCACGCAGATTGCAACTACTCGCGCAAATCGGCATTACTCCTTCCAAAATTATCCCCGCAGATATCGACGAAACGCCGCATAAAGGTGAATTACCACTTGCTTATGCTAAGCGCCTCGCGCGTGAAAAGGCCGATGCAGTGTCGGGCAATTTTGTGCTCGCCGCCGATACGGTCGTTGCCTGTGGTCGGCGTATTCTGCCCAAAGGCGAGAATAAAGCTATGGCGCGCGAGTGTCTGAAGTTACTTACCAACCGTCGCCATAAGGTCATCACGGGCGTCTGTGTGCGTAAAAACGGCGTGAGCAAGGTGATTGCGGTCACCACGCTGGTGCAGTTTGGCACCGTCGATATTGATGCCTATATCACAACCGGTGAGTGGGAAGGCAAAGCAGGTGGATATGCAATTCAAGGCGCAGCGGCAGCGTTCACAAAAATGATTCGCGGTTCGTTCACCAACGTGGTTGGTTTGCCGCTTTATGAGGTATCGCGTTTGTTAAAAGTTTGATGGGGGTCTTACCCCCAAACCCCCGCCGCAAGCGGCTCGCCCTTCGGGCTACGCGCGTATCCTTAGTCTGCCAACAATGCACCCATTTCTTTCCCTGCCAAAATATGTACATGGAAATGGAACACGGATTGGCCAGCAGGCGCACCATTATTGGTGATGATACGAAAATCGGTGAGCCCTAATTGCTGCACGACTTTTTGCACCGACTCAAAAAACTGACCGACATTTTTTGCACCCGCTTTTGCAGCAAAATCGGCAAATGACGTATACTGTCCCTTGGGCACTACCAATACATGCACAGGCGCAGATGGCGCAATGTCGTGAAAGGCGAGCGCAAACACATCCTCATAGACCTTGTTGCAAGGAATGTCGCCACGCAGAATTTTGGCAAAAATATTATTGGTATCGTAGGCCATTACCACGCTCGTTTATTTTTTTCTTCAATGCCACTCACACCCTCGCGACGTTCCAATTCCTTGGTCACATCATCGGGATTGATGTTCATCACCGACCATAAAATCATCAGGTGGAAGAGCAAATCGGCGCTTTCAGAAATAGTGGCTTGCTTATCGGCATCTACCGCAGCGATGGCGGTTTCAACAGCTTCTTCGCCCACTTTTTTGGCAATTTTAGCAACGCCCTTACTCATCAACTTCGCAACATAGGACTGCTCAGGGTCAGCGCCTTTGCGACCTTGAATGGTGTTGAATAGTTTGTAGAGCGTGTCCTGCATATTACTGCCTTACCGCAATACCAGCGTTTAATAAAGACTCTTTCACATCTGCCACTTTGAATTGGCCAAAATGGAAGACACTTGCAGCAAGCAAGCCCGTAGCACCAGCTTTTGCGCCCTCAGCAAAGTCTTTGAGGCTACCAACCCCGCCCGAGGCAATGACAGGCACACGCACCGCGTTGCTGATACGTTTAATTAATTCCACATCGTAACCATCTTTGGTGCCGTCTCTGTCCATCGACGTCACCAGCAATTCACCTGCACCATTCGCAGCCATTTGTTCTGCCCAACGAATCGCATCCAACCCCGTGGGTTGGCGCCCGCCATGGGTGAAGATTTCCCATTTTTCGCCTGCTACTTTTTTGGCATCAATCGCC
>JBMOEL010000032.1:0-15188 GCA_049314715.1 Rickettsiales bacterium | reverse complement strand
AGCCCGAAGCTATCCAATTGGTGGTTTTTTGCGCGCTACGTTGAGATGGAAACACAGGCACGCGCCTCCTATACGCCCGAAGCGCTGGAAACCATATTGACCGGACGCGCTCCGTTAGAGGGTATGAATAGGCCGTTACTACCGGAAGGCTGGCTGCTTGGATCGCAAAGTGTCATGTCGCTTGAACGCTCGCTGACTCAGGCGCGCCTGTCGAACATTACACCAAATAGTATCTTCGATGCCAATGAACTGCAGGCATTACAACAATTAGTAGGGGAAAATAATGCCCCCGTACTGATGCGCGATGGCCCACTTGCGCAAATTGAAATTATCAATGCGGCGTTAGCAGGTCTCGCGCCTGTGGAATCTGATCTGCTAAGTGACGCGCAGCAATTATTCGACCAGGTGACGACGGTTGAAGATCGCGATGCTATACGTGATAGCATTAGAGCGCTTGCCCCTGCATTGGCAGGCGTGACTCTTGCTGGCGAGACACGCACTGCGGAACAAATTCTCACAGATACAACACTTGAAAAGGCCGATATTGCCATCGTCTTACAATACCTGCAAGATCATCCGGATCTTATGCGTGGCCAGACCCGCGCCACACTCGATAATCAAGAAGGCTTGAGCTTGGGTGATTTGCGTGTGGCTATAACGCGTATTCGAGAGCAATCATCTCCAGAAAACAATATTCAATAATTATTCTGACGTATTTATTTTCTTATTATCATTGCTCCAACCAATTAAATCGCTGACTTTATAGCGAATGGTCTTTTTACCTATTTTTACGAATTTAGGGCCGCCGCCTTTAGTACGATAGCCTTGTAATGTACGATAGGAAATGCCGAGATATTCAGCGGCTTTTTTCTCATCAATATGTAATTCAGGGTCTAATTTAGCGAAACTGGGTTTTTCAGTGATTGTTTTTGTAATTGTTTCGCTGTTTTTCGTAATGTTTTGCGAAGTTACTAAAATTCTAATTCCCGTAAATTCATTATTTTTGAATTTTAATTCGGATTTTTCCCAATTTATTTCACCTGCAATAAACATATTTACGGGTATTTTTACGGGCGTATCTTCAATATGTTGTGGATGTTTATATCCATAAACTATTAATTCACCTATTTTTACGCGGTGTAATAATTGATTTTTTAATTCCGTAATGATTTTTTCACGTTCAATTTTTGCAATTTGAAATTGCGTTAATGAATTACTGATCTCTTCAACTGCGCCCCATAATCCTTTTGTTTCTGATTTTTTATTAGGTGTAATAATGGTTGGGATATTTTTATAAACCGCAATTAAATCAGCATTTCCAAAATCAAATAATGCGTTCGCAAGCGGCGATCCCGCTAAATAATCCTTTTCGCTAATTGCTATTGTTATGTTTTCCATCGCGTAAATGTAATCTCACGTAGAGTAATTATCAAACACCATCCAAGTGCTGACTTATTGCTGACTTTTTGGGATTGAGGTTTTCACTAAATTTGCTGAAAGCCTTGGAAATAATGGCGCACCCATGAGAATTCGAATCTCAAACCTCCTGATCCGTAGTCAGGTGCTCTATCCAGTTGAGCTATGGGTGCGCAGTCCCGCTTAGGGAGCGGCAACCTAACCAAGTCGTTTGCAAAACTCAAGCAGGAATTTACTTGGCATCTCAGGCGCCTCCGTGCTACGAAAACCACTCTATGGTCCTTACAAAATCACGTTTTTTCGCGGTACTGACGCTGGCCTTCGGCCTGATGGTCGCGGCCTATGCACAGGCGCAGAGCAAACCGCTGGTGGTGATTCGCTTCAATCAACCCCGTATTTACTTCGAACAACAGCTTTATACGGCCGTGTCGCGTGCCGTCGGCGTGAAGCCAACGGTGATGTTTGATTTGGTATCGTATGTGCCAACCACGGGGCAGGAAAAGATTGATGCGCAATGGCAAGCCACGGCGCGCCACAATACGCAGGCGATTTTGAAAAGCATGACGGAAATGGGCGTGCCTTCAAGCCGCATTACGACACGCGCACAGCCCGTTCGTGGCGGCGAATACGACGAAATTCACCTGTTTGTTCGTTAGCCTAGCCGACCATCTGCGTCGTTGTCTCCATGCTCGCAGGCGCTCATGTAGCGCTGCTACAATCGGCCTACTGCGCGTGGGGACGCCTAGCATCTGGCCTACTATTCTAACAAATTAAATTTTAATGCTCCGGACATCGGCATACTGCCTAGTCCTACGCGCAGCTTCGCTGGCTCATGGCTGACTCGCGCCTACTGGCGCTCGACTAACGGGAAAAGCATACTAACCCTGACGGGCTTTCATGCGTGGGTTCTTTTTATTGATGACGTAAAGACGGCCCTTGCGGCGTACTACGCGGCAGTTCTTATCGCGCTTCTTGGCGGATTTTAGTGAGCTCATTACTTTCATCGTCATCTCCAGCTATAGTCGTGGGCGAGGGGCGCTTTCTATCGAGTGGGGCTGGGCTTGTCAATAAGGTTTTAGCGGTTAGCCCCTAGTACCCAGCACCTTACTTAGCCCATGCTTGGTTTTTTCCCAGTGATGGGGTCTAAAAACAAGGTCTTTCAGTGCTTTAATGCTCGCTGCGGCATGGAGCAGCCAGTAAAATGGATAGGCCACGCCTGCGTGTCGTACTCCGATGCCTTCCCAGCCTTCATAGCGAATCACGGCGCGTGCATAGAGCCAATGGCTGGCAATGCCACCGACAAGCGACACTATGCAGATACCGATGAGTGTGGGTGGAAGAGGTGTGCTGAAAATACCCAAAAATGAAATCACGAAGATTACCCAGAATATCGGTGCGAGTAAGAAGGTGAGGGCAGGAGCGCCAATGAAAAAATGAAACCCGTAATAGGCACGATGGCCGAGGCGTTTACGTAAGCTACGCATGTCGCGTGTATAGACAAGCCACGTTTGTAGATAGCCCTTAATCCAGCGCGCGCGCTGCTTAAACCATGCACTGAGTGTGATGGGAGATTCTTCCAACGTAATAGAATCCAGCATCTGAGTGCGAAAACCAAAATAGGCGAGGCGAATGCCCAAGTCCGCATCTTCGGTGACATTGAATGCATCCCACCCGCCGACTTCGCGCAGTATTTCGGTGCGCAAATGATTGCTTGTGCCACCAAGTGGAATCGGGATGCCGATATGCTGAAGTGCTGGCAACATGAGTTTGAACAATGCGCTATATTCAATCGCGAATAGGCGCGTGAGCATATTCTCGTCGCGATTATAATAATTAAGGGGTGCTTGCAGGCATGCTACCTCGCGCGGTAAGGCGCGGAAACGATTCACCGCTTTGCGAAGTTGTTTGGGTTCGGGTATGTCTTCTGCATCAAAAATCACCACGAATTCACCACGCACGCTCGGCAGCGCGACATTGCAGGCTTTGGGTTTGGTGCGTGGGTTTGAAGGCGGCACAATCACCAATTCGCAATACTCCGCAGGGTGAAGCGCTTTGATGGCAGCAATCGTTTCAGCATCATCCCCTTCGCAAATCAGTTTCACATCCAGCAAATGATGCGGATAGTCGAGTCTATTAATCGCGCGTAGGAGATTACGAATCGTGGTTTCGCCTTCACGATACATGGGCACGAGAATGGAATAGACGGGCAAATCTTCGTCTTCGACTAATTGGGCGTGGTGAGCGCGAGGGAGTTCCGCCCAAATCAGATAAAGATACAGCTTGAAAGCGAGGGTAGAGAGATAAAAAACATTGCACAGAATAATCAGCACATACCAAAGCTGATTGGCGGTGGAGATAAAAAGTGCCGCGCTGAGTAATAGGCTTGCGACACTGAAACTCACCAACTGTTTGCGCGTCATCGTGCGGTCGGCGCTTAGGGCTTTGAAGCGGCGACGTAGCGAATGAATCGCATTACGCGTCGTGCTCGTTGAGGTATATGCAGCAAGCGCTGTGCGAATATCACGCGGCGAGGTCACCACAAGTGTAATATGCTTCGCGTAGTGACGTGTGGCCCACGCAATCAATGCTTCGCTTGGCTCCGCGGTTGCCAGTGTTAGGTTATTTCCTTCCAGTGCATAGGGCACAAAATGCCCCGTGCGATAATGCGTGATGTCGGCGCGACGTAATAATGTGCGTGCGCGCGGTGCGTTATCAAGCCAAACAAGTGGCAAATTATATTGCCGTGCAATCGCCTCGGTAATCGTGCGTTGAGGTAATAATCCATAATGCGTGAGTAAATGACCCAAGCGCGTTTTGAAACGTGCTTGCAGTGCGAGTGCTTTTGCAACGGCGCCTGCATGTTCATGGCCTAGAATATCACCGAGTCGTTGCATCAAAACCTCTGCGTGAGGCCGATGGCGAAGCCCTGCCCACCGCCCGTTTGTCTACCCGCTACATGCGAAAAATAGGAAAGCTGCAAAGCTTGCCAATAGTCAAGCTGGTAAAGCGCGCTGAGTTCGGCTTTGCTCAAATCATAATCCAATTCGCCATTATTACTGAAGGCTTCAGGGTCTGATTGCGTTGCTTGAATCGTCCGTATGGCTGATACAAGTTGCAATCTGTCGGTTAGCGTTACGCCATAGGCAATATCTGCACGCCACTGCGCGTTCAGTCCGCTGCTGCGTTCGCGGTACCCTAGGCGCATATCGACATAGTCGGCTTTACTTAGCAATCCGATGTTATGGCCAATCATCAGCGATAGCTCCGCGTCGGTACTATCCGTGCCGCCGCGTGGCGTGCCAGCTTGCTGATAGAGGCTGGGGAGTTTGATGAGTGGCTGTAGCGATACGACAGATTGCTCGGTTTTCCAGACTAAAAGCCGCGCGAAGAATTCGGAATCCGCGATGCCTAGATTCGTCTCGTCGTTTTGAGAAACGCGGTTCAGAAAGAGATTCGTGCCAAGCGTGAGGTGATTGCTCCAGCCATATTCACCATAAAGATTGAGCTCTTTCTTATGAAAGCGCGCTTGCGGAGTGCTATTGCCCTCTATATCGAAATATTCATTGGTCGTATAGAAAATAGCTTGTCTGCTAAACAGCGCATCCCCCTCATTTTGCACCCACGCGCCAGCAAAGCTTGTTGAGGGAAATAATAGTAATAGCATGCATAAACGGTTCATGCGCTATTCATAATGCTTGGAATAATGAAAGACTAGTGCAGCTTTTCCATCTGGCTCAATGCTCGGCTAATGGTCGGGTCGTCCTTGCCGCTTTTGAGTTGGTCGCCAACCAGTAAACGCGTTGCGCTGATTGCAACGTCCACCATGTGTTGACGCACCGTATCGCTCGCTTCTTTTTCCATGCGTGCGATTTTCTCATTTGCTTGCTCGGTACGGCGTGTGATTGCCGCTTTCAGATCGACCTCGGCGCGTTGTTTCATGCGCTCTACTTCGATTTTAGCATTAGCTAATGTCTTCTCCGCTTCAGCGAGCATTTCTTTTTGCTGCTGCTTGTAACTCTCAAGGAGTGCTTCTGCTTCGGCGCGTACTTGCTTCGCTTGCTCAAGCTGCGAACGAATCGCTGCGGAACGACCGTCGAGCCCCTTAAGAACCATCGGTAATACGTAACGCGCGAATACAACGAGAAACAGCACAAAACTGACTGCTACCCAATTTTTTGGCTCATGAATCCAATCGAACATATTACGCTACCTTCTTCACAGCAGATTGCGCGTCACCGCTGGTGATATCTTTACCAAGAATAGCGCCAGCAATGGCTTGCACCAGCTCTGCGGTTGGAAGTGCCGCTTCACTCAGCGCTTTTTGCGTTGCCGCTTTGGTGGCGCGTTCCGCATCTGCTAGTGTCGTTGCAAGCGTTGCATCTAGCTTTGCTTGCTCGCTGGTCAGCTGCGCGGTGATGGATGCCAGTGTCTTAGCAATCATGGCGCTAGCCTCCGCACGTGTATCAGCACCAACATGCGCGAAGCTGCTTTTCGCAGCTTCCGCAGAAGCGCGAAGCAATTCTGCTTCTTTCAGTGCGCCTTTGATGGTGTCGTCACGCGTATCAAGCACCTTACGCATGGTTGGGTTGATTTGTACCAACACAACGAGCAGCAATATCGCGAAGCTCACCGTCAGCCAGAAAAGCTGCGAGGCGAACCATGTGGGGTCAAGCTGCGGAATAGGCGCCGCCAGTGCCGGTGTTGCCACCAGCACGAGCGGAGCGATAACTGCGAAGGTACGTGCGTTCAACTTAGCCACCAATCATGATGCCGAGTACGAACGAGAGCAGGCCCATGAACTCGGCGAATACGGCACCGAGAATCGCTACTTTACGAATTTCGCCAGCAGCGCTTGGGTTGCGACCAATTGCTTGCGTTGCGCCACCAAATACGAGGCCTACGCCGATTGCTGCACCGAGCATACCGAGTGCAACAAGGCCCATACCGATGAATTTTAATGCTTCCATTTCCATAACAAACTCCAAAGTTGATAAATTAAATTCTATTCCTCAATGCGCTTCCTCATGCACGGCTTCACCCAAGTACATGCATGCTAGCAGCGTGAAAATATACGCTTGAAGAATGGCGATAAACACCTCGAAGCCCGTAAGCAGAACGAGGAAAACCATCGGCGCGATGCCGAAAATACCCAGCGGCACAATGAAGCCCGCAATGACTTTGAGAAGGGTGTGGCCCGCCATCATGTTCGCGGCCAAACGAATCGCCAAGCTGCAAGGGCGTGAGAGGAACGAGACAAGCTCGATGAGAAATACCACGGGAATAATCCACAGTGGCAGACCATCGGGAATGAAGTGTGCGAAGAACTTAATGGGGCCTTGTTTCGAAATACCCACTAAGAAGACGCTGAGAAACACCAATGCGCCAAGTGCGAAGGTCACGATGATGTGGCTGGTGACGGTAAAGGAAAACGGAATCATGCCGAGTATGTTAGCGCCGAGCACGAACATGAATACGCTGAAGATATAGGGGAAATATTTGCGACTGCCATGGCCGATATTTTCAGTCACGATACCATCCACGAATTGGAAGGTTACCTCAGCCAAGCCCTGCAGGCGACCTGGAACCATCGCGCGTTGGCGCATGGCGAGTGTGTAAAACAGCCAAACCGTGAGTACCGTGAGCACCATGAATAGCGACGCGTTGGTGAAGCTAATGTCATGGCCGAAAACAGGCGCCAGCTCATAAAGCGGCTTCACTTCGAATTGGGCTATGGGGCTATGTGCAGCTGCGCTCAATGCGTCCTCGTGGTTTCGTCGTTTCTCTTTTTCCGTGCGGAGTTACCCTCACGGTGCCACATGATTTTTACCCCTGCGGCGGAACCGATCATTAGTCCAATGACGGAACCCCATGGGAGTGTATTCTGCCACCAGTCTAACGCGTAACCCAGTCCCACCCCTACGATTATCGCGGCGACAAAGTCGCTGACAATACGCATGGCGTCGCCCTCGGCTTTTGCGATGCCTACACCTTGCGGTGCGGACGTCGCCTCTTTCAGTGCGGAAATCTTGGCTTCCAGCGCCTGAAGCTCGTCATCTGGCTTGCTCATGGCGGGCGCAATCTACTTGGATAACGCCTGATGTCAAGCATCGGTTAATGCTGTGAATTACTTGGTTTCTTTGGGGGCTTCCACGCCCTTAATAAAGCCTTCTGTGGTCAGGCCTTCTTTCAGCTCCATCGGCGCGCCATCAAGGAAAAAGCTAGGCGTTCCCTTCACATGCAG
This sequence comes from Rickettsiales bacterium, assembly GCA_049314715.1. Classification (GTDB taxonomy): domain Bacteria; phylum Pseudomonadota; class Alphaproteobacteria; order Rickettsiales; family UBA3002; genus JAFLDD01. Next base: position 7,531 of record JBMOEL010000032.1, on the reverse strand, counting down.
CTTTTCCATACCTTCTTTGCGGCTGCCAAGCACTTTGGCTTCGAGCGCTGCATCCGCGATACAGCTATCAAACGCTGCGCCGTCAATACCATGGGTGGCGGCGATTTCTTTTAATTTATCAAGAAATTGCGGGGTAAATGCCCATTCGCCCTGTTTTGCGTAGAGGTTTTCAAGAACTTTCACGCGGTCAGCCTTCGCGCCACATTCAACCAGCATGGCTGCACGTAACGCAGGCAAATTGAGTGGGAAATAGCGCATCACATGCTTTGCTTTGCCCGTGTCGATGAGTTGTTTTTTGATTTCTGGCAGCATTTCTTTGTGAAAGTGCGCGCAATGTGGGCAGGAGAGGGAAGAGTATTCTACCACCGTGTGAGGTGCATTCGCTTTGCCGATGATGATATCATCAGGGCGTGGTGTCAGCACGGTTGCATCAAATGGTGTTGCAGGTGCAGGGTGCTGGTGGTCATCTGCTGCTTCAGCGGCATTAGCATTGACGTTCGCTGTGTCGATTTCGCGCAATTCCAAGCTATTGCTATAATAGCCAATGCCTGCAGCAGCAGCGATAACAGCGATGATGACGGCTAATACGAAGCGATTTGATTTTTGTGCCATGATGAATCTCCTGTGGTGGCGGAATTTAGAGCGGTTTAGGTGACTTGTCACTCGCCATATCTTCGGCGTGTATAATGATACGATCAATCGCCTTAAACCCTGTGTAGCGAGCGATTTGTTCAATAATTGCATTGGCGCGATAGGTGATTTCTGGGGCCAGCTCGGGTGCAACGCTTAGGTGTAAAATGCCACCCGTTGCTTCGGTTTTAGGGAATACTACTTTTTTGGGCTGCATGGATTTAGCAGCATCGCGCCCGACAATTTCTGTCCAATCGCGCATCAGTTTAATCGTAAAGTTGCCCTGCGCATCAAGCATGGGTTTCGTAGTGACTTTGACCACTTCGTCCAGCGTGCGTGGAAAAAGTCGGCGCTTGCGATAGCTGGGTTTGGTCGTGGTCATACAGCGCGCTTTTCAAGCGCCGCACGAATTGGCGCAAAGCTCTGGCGGTGAATGGGTAAAATACCATACTCGGCAATGGCCTGCTGGTGCTTGGCGGTGCCGTATCCCGCATTGGTATCAAATCCATATTCTGGGTACTGAGCGGCATAAGCATTCATAATGCGGTCGCGGGTGACTTTCGCAATCACCGACGCAGCGGCGATGGAGGCGCTTTTGGAATCGCCCTTCACAATCGCGGTTGCGGGAATTTCGAGTGCGGGTAGGCGGTTGCCATCAATCAGTGCATAAAGCGGTGCAACGGGCAGGGCGGCCATGGCGCGTTGCATGGCAAGCTCCGTGGCGCGCCAGATATTCAGGCGATCAATTTCTTCCACGCTCGCTTCGCCCACGCCCACATGGCAATTCGCCATGATGGTTGCATAAAGCGCTTCACGCGCCGCAGCGGTAAGCTTTTTACTGTCATTAAGGCCAGCGGGTAGCTCATGCGTTTTGAAAATCACGGCGGAAGCGACGACCGGCCCAGCCCATGGGCCGCGCCCTGCCTCGTCAATCCCGCAGACGGGGCTGACGTTACATTCGGCTTCGATAAAAAACGAAGGTGTAATGCTCATTAGCTTTGTTTGTAATGTGGCCATGCACCTGCAGCAAGCGATTGCAGGGTAATAGATTGTTCGCCCATCAAATGTTGATAGACCCAATAATGTGCTAGCACCTGCACCACATAGTTGCGGGTTTCGCTGTAGGGAATCGATTCGATATAGAGCAATGGATCATCCACATTGCGGGTCAAACGCGCCCATGAAGCCACCGCACCTGGGCCTGCGTTGTATGATGCAATCGCGTGAACCCAACTACCGTTTACATGTGGCTCGCGCATCAGCATTTGAATGTAGGCAGCGCCCAAACGCACGTTAATATCCGCGTCTTTCAAACCAGCACGGCTAATATCGCTGCTGGCGATGTCAGTGCCAAGGCTGCGTGCAATGTGGTTCGCGGTGGAGGGTAATACTTGCATCATACCAACCGCTCCTGCGTTGCTTGCGACATTGGGGCGGAAGCCTGATTCTTGGCGGCTGATGGCAAAAATCATTGCGGAATCAACGGTGGTTTGCACCTCAGCCACTGCCTCAGGCATCGGGTAGGAAGCAAACAGCGCCTCTTCGTCCGTCAGTTCTTTCATTTTGCTTAAGCGCACTTGTAAATTCGGCAAGTTGAACTCGCTAGCGAGCGTGACCATGGCCTTACGCTCATGGCGTGGCAACGCGTTGAATATTGCGCGCAGCTCTTCTTCTGCTTCGTTTTCACGGCCAATGCTCGCCAATGCTTGCGCACGCAGTACCGCAGGCTCACGGCGCAGCGAAGAAGGCACGTAAGGCGCAGCCGCCATCCAATTACCTGAGTGGTTTAGCTTGGCATTTGCCAGCATGCCATAGAAGGTCGTGGGGTATTCGGCAGCTAAATCCAACATATCTTCGGCACGGTCATTTTCGGAGCGCTCATAAGCACGATGCGCCCAGAAATAGGCCGCCGCTTTGTGCCATTCATTCAGATTACTCGTTGCGGCCACTTTTTCGAATTGCAGTGCCGCTTTATCATACGCCTTACTGCGCCATAGGCTTAAGCCGTGATACCAGCCTGCTGGCATCGACTTCGCGCCCAGATGGTCAATATAACCAGCGCCGCTAAGTGGTTTTTCGGTTTGTGCAGTTTCCACCTTCACACCTTTACGCGCAGCGAGCGCCGCGATGCGGGCGCGCTGTGGGTGATCGCTAAATGCGTGCAACCAGTATGTGAGTTCGTTAGCATCCGTTTTATAATCTTCATGCAAGTAGCGTTGCGCCAGAACGTGACCTAGCAATAGCTGGCTATCAAGGCGTGTGATCATTTCGTCAGCGAGGGCGAAATCACCTTCGGCTTGCGCATCGTAAATCGCTGTGTAGAGGCCCTCATCATGCGGGGTGAGAGGGTCTGGGTGAGCGGGCGCCGTGTAGACAACAGGCACAGGCTGAGGCTCAGGTGCAGCAACGGGTTCGCGAAGCGTCAGTGTTAGCGAAACCGCTATTAGCACTGCAACAACACTCACGAGTATGGGGCGTTTTATAGACATCAGCCAACGCGCCGCTTCTTTCACTGCTCTGCCTTTTTTCATGGTCACTTTTCTTGTGGTTGGCGCGCTATATAGCTGTTGCAACGCACCCATGCAACCCCAAATCGTAAAAAAACAGTTCGTTTCTACGAAGAATCAATAGGTTAGGCGATTATTCTGTGGCCAATCGCCTTTAAATGCTGTTTTAGCTGCAATAAATCCGCCCATGCCTGCTTTTTGGCCGAGGGTTGGCGCAGTAAATACGAGGGGTGATAGATGACGTGCACGGGTACTTCCGAATCCATATAGCTATTCTTATACGAGAACACCTGTCCCCGTAAGCGGGTGATGCCGACATTGTTGTTGAGAACGGCTTTGGTAGCTGTTCCGCCAACTAAAACTAGTGTATGTGGTTTGATAAGCGCGATATGCTTTTCAACGAATGGCTTGCAGATTTCCAGCTCCTCCGTGGTTGGGGTGCGATTGCCAGGGGGGCGCCAGAAAAGGGTGTTGGTGATGTAGAAATTCTCTTTACGGTCCAGACCGATGAAGCTCAGCGCCTTGTCGAGCAATTGGCCGCTCGCGCCGCAGAATGGCACGCCTTGCCTGTCCTCATCCGCCCCGGGGGCTTCGCCAATAAACATTAGGCGGCTTTCGGCCATCCCCTCAAAAATCACGGTATTTTGAGCAGTTTTCTTGAGTGTGCAGCCATTAAAGTTGCGGATGGCAGTATAAAGTTCCTCAAGCGTGGTTGCGGCATCCGCCGCGGCGCGGGCATCGATGATGCTAGCATTCAGGGACGAGGGTTCAGCATTCAGTGAAGGTGTTTGACTGCTTATCATGGCAGGTTCTATCGCTGGATGCTGAATGCTAATTCCTGAACCCTTTTGCGGTTCCTCTTCCACGGCCAAGCTTACGCCAATCTCACTGAGCCAGTGAAGGGCCTCATAGGCGTCAATATCGGTGGATAAGTTAGGATTAATTGGCATTTTAGAGGATTTCGTAAACGAATTTTTAACGAATTTTAGCTAATTTGGTAGGTGAGACAAAAACAATACAGGGAAGCTATGTCCGCACAAGAACAATATTACGCGCCTGACATCGCCGCGAAGGCGGTGATTGAATTTACGAAGGCTTATCGTCAGTTTTCAGATGTGGATTACGCTGTGGCACTAATTTCTGATCCGCGTATGTCCTCAAATCGTGGGCATTTTGCTTCATGCGGAATTAATATGCGTGAAGTGAAAAGCATTAAGAACCTTCTGCCAGCACAACTTCCCCTTATGGAGGTACAACGTAAAGCGATTGAATTCTTAGACTCGTTGGATCATGAGCAGGAGATTATGAATGCCTAGTCCAATTATACCTGATGGTAGCCCTGCAGTTCCTGCTGCTAAAGGACTACGCGAAGAGCACTTAAAAAACGTTGTTAATGCAACGAAAGTTAAGGGAACGCTTAAGGCCGACGATGCTCAAGAAACTAGCCCTGTTCTTACAGGTGGTTTGGTGGCAAGCAGTTCTCCTGTTAAAGTCGCTACTCCAGAAGAAATTGCAGCCTATTTTAGTGGAAATTCGATATAATTTCTCAAAGGGAATCGTCATTCCCGAGTTAGCGAAGTCCACCTATTGTCATGCCCATTCCTGACAGCATCCGTGTTTTTCTTACGTTTCAGTGAGTGGGCGCAGACCCCGTCATCAGGGCGTGGTGACAAGCTATTGATAATATGCTAGCTTTCATTTATGTCCGAATCTGAAATCATGGAATGTGATGTGCTGATTGTTGGCGCGGGGCCTGCGGGTCTTTCCGCGGCGATTCGTCTCATGCAACTCAATCCATCCGCCAATGTTATTGTGCTGGAGAAGGGCTCCGAAGTTGGCGCGCATATCTTGTCGGGCGCAGTGCTTGAGCCGCGCACGCTTAACGAGTTGATACCAGATTGGAAAGAGAAGGGCGCGCCGCTCAATACGCCCGTTACATCGGATAATTTTTCCTTCTTAACCGCTGCGCACCGTGTGCGCCTCCCCACGCCACCACAGATGAATAATCATGGTAACTATATTATATCGCTTGGGAATTTTGCGCGTTGGTTGGGTGAACAGGCAGCCAGTTTAGGTGTGCAAATCTTTCCGGGTTTTGCGGCGGCTTCAGCCATTATCGAAGACGGTGTCGTGAAGGGTGTGCGCACGGGTGCATTCGGTATCGGCAAGAATGGCGAGAAGAAACATAGCTATCAACCGCCCATGGAACTCCGCGCCAAGGTGACGCTCTTTGCCGAAGGTTGTCGTGGTTCGATCTCTCAACAGTTAATGAAAGAATATTCGCTACGAGACGCCGTCTCGCCGCAAACGCACGGCATTGGCATTAAAGAGCTGTGGCAGGTTGACCCTGCGAAGCACAAACTTGGTACCGTCGAGCATAGCATCGGTTGGCCGATGGATGCGAAGACCTATGGTGGTTCGTTTTTGTATCACCTCGAGGATAATCAGGTGGCCGTGGGTTATGTGGTGGGGCTGGATTACCGCAATCCTTATCTCGACCCGTTCAAGGAATTTCAGCGTTTCAAAACGCACCCAAAAATCCGTTCGCTTTTTGAAGGTGGCAAACGCATTTCCTATGGCGCGCGGGCGATTAATGAGGGTGGTTATCAATCGATTCCCAAACTCACATTCCCCGGTGGTGCGTTGATTGGTTGCGCGGCAGGGTTCCTGAACGTTCCGAAAATCAAAGGCACTCATACGGCAATGAAGTCGGGCATGTTGGCGGCTGAAGCCGTGCATGGTGGCGACCACACGAGCTATGAAGCGGCGATTGCAAATAGCTGGGTGATGGATGAGTTGAAATCCGTGCGTAATATTCGCCCTGCGTTTCGTTATGGCTTGTGGGCGGGGCTGCTTTATTCCGCGCTTGATACGTATCTCTTCCGTGGTAAAGCGCCGTGGACATTCAAGCATCATCACGATCATGAAGCGCTCTTATCCAAAAAATGCTTTCAGTCGATTGCTTATCCTGCGCCGGATAATGTGGTGAGTTTTGACCGATTGTCTTCGGTATTCATTTCCAATACCAATCACGAAGAAGACCAGCCCGCGCATCTCACGCTCAAAGACGCGAGCGTGCCAATTAATTATAACCTCGCCTATTTCGATGCGCCGGAACAGCGCTATTGCCCCGCAGGTGTCTATGAAATTGTCGAGGAAGCGGGCGTAAAACGCCTGCAAATCAACGCGCAGAATTGCGTGCATTGCAAAACCTGCGACATCAAAGACCCAACGCAGAACATCGTCTGGGTCACGCCAGAGGGTGGCGGCGGACCGAATTACCCGAATATGTGATTAGGGCCCACCCATTCCTCCGCGGCCGTCACCGCCATAGCTTGGTCGTGGGGTATGATGTGGTTGAGGATGCCTCTCATATAGATCAGGGGCGTATGTACGGACTGTCCATTCAGGTACATGCATTTTTTCCTCTAAAGCCTCTTTAATTGCATTGCGCATCATCTCTTTAATTGCTTCTACGGACGGCATCACACCATGCTGTTGAACATACGCAATCAACTTATCTGCTATGAGCCCATAACCCCTCTCTTTAAATGACTTTAGCATATATTCTATGCTCTCGGGTTGATGTGCCCATTCTTTTATCGTTTCGAAAATATCAGGGTCTTGATTACGTAAGTTTTTCAAGTGATCATCGTCATCGCCGCCGATGATTTGCTTTCGCATTTCAGGTGGCACTTCTCTTACGAATGGTAAACTTAATAGTAATTTTCGATCAAGCGGGCTTTGCACCAGCATGGGCACTTCTTCGTGTCCGCATTTGCGAAGGGCTGCCACGCGATGGCGGCCATCAATGAATGTAACACCAACAGCGCCCTGTTCGCTATCGATGCGTATTTCTGGTAAGCGAATAATAGTATTTGGATCACTTTGTATTTCACTAACAGTGTCTGCAACACCTGATCTGCTTAAGTTGGCAGGTTTCGATTGTTCGGGGTCGGCATTACGCCACGCACGATCAAAGTTATCATCTACTCTCACGAGCAGCATATCATTAGGATTAGCGTGAAGGGGCAATGCGTATTTCATAAAGTGAATCTACCACCTAATTATTACATATATATGACATTAGCGCAGGGGGGGTGTGATTCCATTCGTATCACTATCAGACGGGGTGCTGTTACCCCGCATAATCAAGGAGTTACTTATGAAGAAGTCTACGACTGTCGCTATCCTCTCGGCGGTATTATTTGCTACCCCCGCGTTTGCCGAGATGCATGAAGGCGGCCCAAAAGGTCCTGGTGGTCACCATGGTAAAATGATGGAAAAAATCGACACTGATAAAGACGGTAAGGTCTCCAAGGCTGAGCATTTGGCACATGCCGACCAGAAATTCACCGAGATGGACACGAATAAAGATGGGTTCGTGACTAAGG
>JBMOEL010000031.1:0-15360 GCA_049314715.1 Rickettsiales bacterium | reverse complement strand
ACGACTCGTATCATCGCGCGCGCAGTCCGGCGTTTGCGGATAATAGAAACGGCACGAAACCTCAACTTTTTGGGGTGAAAGCCGTTCAGCAGTCGACACACCAAGGCGCGCGACAAGCTCCAAACGATTCACACTAAGCACATGCGGATAATAGGTCATAAAGTGGCTGCACTATGGATAAAAACCCTCTATACCGCAAGCATGAATCCATCTCGTTTTATCTATCTTAATGGCCAGTATCTCCCTGAATCGCAGGCGCTGATACCTGTGGCTGACCGTGGCTTTCGCTTTGGTGACGGGCTATTTGAGACCATCCGCATTCACCATGGCGTGCCTTATCAATGGGAATTTCACATGCAACGCATGCGGGATGGCTTAACCGAGTTGCGTATTACGTGTAACGAGGATTGGGTTACGATTACTAAGAATTTACTAGAAAAAAATGCACAAACAGCTGGGTTTATACGTATCGCGATTAGTCGCGGTGTTGGCAGTCGTGGTTATCGCCCACACCCCAAGAATCTAGCACCAACGATTGTGGTTGAATCACTGCGTGACATGTCGGGCCCGCAACATGCTTATAATGTATGGGTTAGCCGTTACACTAAGCCATCACTGAGTGCTTTGCCCGTGAATCACAAAATCGCGCAGGGATTAAATTCCACCCTCGCACTGCTAGAAGCAGAAGATAACCAATGTGAAGAGGCGATATTACTAACGCAAGATGGTATGGTGTGTGAAGCCGCAAGCGCTAACATCCTTTGGCTTAAAGACGGTACATTATTCACGCCGGATTTAAAGACAGGCTGCCTGCATGGCAGTACACGTGAAGCCTTGATAAGGCTGGCGAGCATAACTACGACCATCGCACCGATTGACAGCTTAAAAAATGCCGAAGCGGTATGGATAATGAATGGCAGAATTGGCATTCACCCCATTCAACACATTAAGCCGCTGAATAGTGATTTTGCTAAACATCCGATGACGGAGGCACTCAAACGCCTTTTGCTAAATGATAGTGATAGTTACACAAACACCCATCGTAAGGCATGGCAATGAGCATTGCTTGGCACGAACCACTAGATCTAGCCCAGTATTTTCGTGATGAGCCGTATCTATTCTTGCTTTATTCTGGGCGGAAAGAAGCCCATACGGGCCGCTACAGTTATTTAGGCGTCGGCGCAGCACAAACAAAAAAGTTTCAATCATTCAGCGAAATGCCTGAGAATGGCAACTGGTTTGGCTATTTAAGCTACGCCATGCGACATGATGTCGAACAGTATACGCTTAGCAAACCAACGATTATTGATTTACCAGCCGCGCGCTTCAGCAAACCAGAGCATCTCTTTATTTTTGATCACGAGACCAAAACCGTGAAATATCATGGCAAAAGCATGCCTGAATTACCGAAATCATTAGACAAACATCAATCTGCACCTGCTCCAATCATCACCAACCTAGAAAGTAATTTCACGGATGATGGCTACATCACAGCAGTGGAAGCAACGATTGCGCGCATCGAAGCAGGCGATTTTTATCAAGCGAATTTAACGCGAAAATACTGGGGAAACGTGAGTAACGCCAACCACTTCGATATTTTCCTAAGACTTTGCGAGTCAAGCCCAGCGCCCTATAGCGCATTTTTGAAATGGAATGATACGGCGATTATTTCTTCCAGCCCAGAATGTTTTTTAAGTATCGATGATGACAATACTATTACCGCACGCCCTATCAAGGGTAGCGCGGGGCGAAGCGATAACGCCAGAGACGATGCGCGGATTGTCGAGGAATTGCTTCATAGTCCCAAAGATCACGCCGAGAATTTGATGATTGTGGATTTACTACGTAACGATCTTGCTCGCGTCAGCGAAGCAGGCAGCGTGCACGTGACCGAACAATCTGGTCTTTATAGTTACGCAACGATTCATCACCTCATCTCAACCATTAAATCTAAACTCAAAGCCACCTTCTCGCGCACAGATGTGCTCAGGGCCTGTTTCCCCCCCGGCTCTATGACAGGCGCACCAAAAATTGCCGCCGTTGAGTGGTGTAATCTGCATGAAAAACTAGAACGCGGCATTTATAGTGGGGCAATTGGATGGCTTGGAGAGGGCAATCAATGCGATTTTTCAGTAGTGATTCGAACTATTATCATCGAAGATAATCAATTTGAGTTTCAAGTAGGCGGCGGAATTGTTGCCGATTCCAATCCAGCGAAAGAGCTAGAAGAAACGCGTATTAAAGCACGCGGCATTTGCAAAGCATTAGGTATTACCCTCATGCAGCTTCAGCAGTAATATTGGGAAGTGCGTAAATCGCCTGTAGCACTGCTGTTGGTATGTCGTATTGCTCCGCCAATTCGATATGCACGTCCCCCTCAATGAGCGGCACAATCACTTTCACTTTAGCACCCTTGTCGGCAACTTGTAGTAATGTCTTTAATTTGCCAATCTCATTCACATCACCAATCGTCAATATTAGCGATTGTGCCTTCACATCTTGCGCTACGGCATCCAATTTTTCCAATTTTTGAGCAATCAGGCGCGCACCATTTTCATCTGCTTTACCATCCGCGTGAATGAGTATTGCTGTGCCGGAAGTCAACAACTCGTGGCTGTTATTGAGCAATTCCGCATCAAAAATAGAGACTTCAAAATTCCCTTCCGCATCCGACAATTGAACGAATGCGAATCGGCCGCGTGGTGATACTTTGATTTTACTACCTGTTACAATCCCCGCTAGTTTAACAGGCTTATACTGGCTAGTGAGCTGCTTGATAAACGATGCCGAGGATACAACGCCCATACGTTTGAATGCAGGCGCATATCCTTCAAGTGGGTGGGATGAGAGATAGAATCCCAGCGCCGCACACTCGTGATTGAGCTTCTCCAGCATCGGCCACTCTTGCGTTGCGGGAAGTACATGATTTTGCTGTGGTGACGTATCCCCACCAAATAAGCTGATTTGTGAACTTTCACGCTCCTGCGTAGCATGATTTGCCGTCGCAATGAGTTTATCAATCGATTCAAATAATGGGCGACGGTAATTATGCAGACTGTCAAAACAGCCCGCCATGACCAGTGACTCAAGCTGTCGACGATTTAAAACCGCCCCATCAACGCGTGAAGCAAAATCAAAAATATCCTTAAACGGCTCCTGCAAGCGCTCTTCTACCAAAGCACCCATCGCCGCTGCACCAACATTCTTGAGTGCTGCCAAAGCATAGCGAATAGCAAGCTTATCGCCTTCCTGCTTCTCGACTGAAAATTCAACTTCCGATGTGTTGATATCAGGCGACAATAAATCAATACCGAATTTCTGTGCTTCTTGGCGGAACTGGCCAAGCTTATCGGTGGAGCCCATTTCATAGGTCATCGAGGCAGCAATAAACTCAACAGGGTAATTCGCCTTCAAATACGCAGTTTGGTAGGACACAACTGCATAAGCAGCTGCGTGGGATTTGTTGAATCCGTAGCCTGCGAATTTATCGACAAGATTAAAAATATTAGTGGCCTGATCTTGGCTTACACCATTCTTTTTTGCACCATCTACGAACGTTGCGCGCTGCGCGTCCATTTCCGATTTGATTTTTTTACCCATCGCGCGACGTAGCAAATCTGCGGCACCCAGCGTGTATCCCGCCAAGACCTGCGCAATTTTTTGCACCTGCTCTTGGTAAATAATCACCCCATATGTTTCTTTCAACACTTCCGTCAGCAGTGGATGCAGATAGTCGGGCTTCTCCTTGCCATGCTTACGCGCAATATACATGGGGATGTTATCCATCGGGCCGGGGCGATAAAGCGCACCCAACGCTATCAAGTCTTCCAAACAGTCGGGTTTGAGTTTACGCAGTGCGTCCTGCATACCAGCGGATTCAAACTGGAACACGCCCAGCGTATCTGCCTTGGTGAGTAGCTTGAAGGTTGCCTTATCATCCAGAGGAATTTTTGAGATATCAATATCAATGCCGCGCTTTTTGATGAGTGCTACGGCTTTTTGAATAATGGTCAGCGTGCGCAAGCCCAAAAAGTCGAATTTCACCAATCCCGCTTCTTCCGCGTATTTCATTGAATACTGCACGACCAGCATTTCGGATTTAGCGTCTCGGTATAGCGGCACCAATTCTTTCAGTGGCCTATCCGCAATCACCACACCCGCCGCATGGGTGGAGGCATGGCGGTAAAGACCTTCGAGCTTGAGTGATAAATTGACAAGTTTCTCAACCGATTCATCTTCGCGAATCGCTTGCTTTAACAGCGGCTCTAGCTTCACCGCCTCCTCAAGCGTTACGGGCGCTGCGGGGTTATTGGGCACCAACTTACAAATACGATCCACTTGGCTGTAGGGCATTTGCAGCACACGGCCAACATCGCGCAGCACTGCACGTGCTTGTAATTTTCCAAACGTAATAATCTGCGCAACGCGGTCATTACCGTATTTCTGCTGCACATAGCGAATCACTTCGTCACGTCTGTCTTGGCAAAAGTCGATATCAAAGTCTGGCATGGAGATACGTTCTGGATTCAAAAATCGCTCAAAGATGAGTCCGAAACGTAGCGGGTCAAGATCCGTAATCAACAACACCCATGCCACTACCGAACCAGCACCAGAGCCGCGGCCCGGCCCTACGGGAATACCATTTTCTTTTGCCCACGTAATAAAATCCGAGACGATAAGAAAATAGCCAGGAAATTTCATCGTGATGATAACGTCCAGCTCAAACTCCAAACGCTCTCGATACGGCTTGGCAACGGCTTCACGCTCCGCTTCACTCATTCCGTCTTTGAACACATGTGCCTTAAGGCGTTCTTCAAGTCCTGCTCTTGCCTTTTCGCGCAACGCGTCCGACTCACTGAGCACCTCGCCCGCACTATTGGTCATGTGAAAGCCCGGTAAAATTGGCGCGCGCGATGGCGAGAAAATATGGCAGCGCTGCGCAATACTCAGCGTATTCTCGATGGCTTCGGGAATATCGCGGAATAATAAACGCATCTCCAGCGCCGACTTGAAGCGATGCTCAGGGTTCAGGCGCGGCCTGTCGGACTCCATGACAAAGCGCCCCTCAGAAACGCACATGAGCGCGTCATGCGCTTCAAACATCTCCGCGTCCGAAAAATAGACATTATTGGTAGCAACCAGTGGAATGTTATTTTCAATCGCCATATCAATCTGGGCGCGCTCAATCATTTTCTCTTCTGGGAAGCGGTGGCGCGTCAACTCGATGTAAAGCCTGTCGTCAAACATCTCGCGCAACTGCGTAATAAACTTATCCGCCTCTGTCTTACGACTTGAAAGCAGCATTTTACCTAATCCACCATGGATACTGCCCGTCAGAGCAATCAAGCCATCCGCATGCGCGGCGAGTTGTTCGTATGAAAGCAGTGGTGATTGTGCCAACGCAGGATTGAGATAGGCGTCACTCGTCAATGAAAGAAGGTTTTGATAGCCCTTCTCATCCTTAGCATAGACCAGAAGCTGATCAGGCGCTTGCCGCAAGGAAGCATTATTCGATTGATCCACCCCATAGGGCACAAGTGACAGCGTGCAGCCAATAATCGGTTGAATACCTTCTTTGGCCGCTGCCATAGAAAACTCAAGCGAACCAAAAAGATTATCATGGTCCGTTAACGCAACTGCAGGCATGTTATATTGCTTAGTGAGCGAAATAAGCTTGGGAATTTTCAGCGCACCCTTCAGCAACGAATAGGCACTATGTGTGCGCAAATGGACAAAGCCACTCATGCCGCTACCACGTTTCCATCACGTAACGTCACACGGCGGTGCATTTGCTCTGCAAGCTGCGTATTGTGTGTAACGAGCAACACAGCGGTGTTTTGCGCACGCGCCACTTCAAAAAACAACGCGCATACATTCGCGGACGTTGTGGGGTCGAGATTGCCGGTTGGCTCGTCCGCCAAAACGAGAGATGGACTGTGAACCAATGCACGCGCAATGGCCACGCGTTGCTGCTCGCCACCCGAAAGCCGCGAAGGCAAATGGTCCAAACGCTCGCCCAAACCCAGCCTTTCCAACAAGGCTTTTGCTTTATGCTGTGCATCAGCACGACTAACACCTGCGATTAACAGCGGCATCATCACATTTTCAATCGCATCACACTCCGGCAATAAATGGTGGAATTGATAAATAAAACCTAAATGCTGATTACGTGCAGCTGTACGAACTGCATCATTCGCATCCGTCATTGAGATATCATTTAGCATAATCTCACCAGCGTCTTGCTTGTCGAGCAAACCAGCGATTTGTAACAACGTTGTTTTTCCCGAACCACTTGGGCCAACCAATGCCACCAGTTCACCTTGCTTGAGGGTTAAGTCGGCCCCTTTAAGAATAGGCAATGCGCCATTCGGCTGCGCATAGGAGCGGTGAATATTTTTAAGATCTAAAACGATATTAGACATCGCGCAGTACCTCCGCCGGGTCGAGTCGTGCGGCCTGACGTGCCGGGTAAAGCGCTGCAAGCAAGGCGATTACCAAAGAAATCGTAATAATAACTAATACCTCAATGGGGTCGGTTTTAGTGGGTAAAGTCGAAAGAAAATAAATATCCGCCACCAGAATTTCCTGCCCAATAATCGCTTCCACGAGTTGCTTGATGCGCTCGATATTTGCAGCCAGCACCAAACCAAGCACTAAGCCCGCCAACGTACCTACCACGCCAATCCAAACGCCAGACATTACGAATATACGCATCACCATACTGCGCGTTGCACCCATCGTGCGCAGAATCGCAATGTCGCGACGCTTTTCTTTTACAAGCATCACGAGGCTTGAAATAATATTAAACGCCGCGACTAAAATAATGAGCGCTAAAATAATCACCATCACGTTACGCTGCACCAGCAGCGCCTGAAAAATGCCCGCATTACTTTGCTGCCAGTCGGTCACATAAAATGCCCCACCAAGCTTGCCACTAATTTGCTGCGCTACATGATTCGCTTCATTCACATCACGAACCATAATTTCTAGGTTCGAAACAGCACTCGTTTCTTCGCGCTCAAGCTTGAAATAGGTTTGCGCCTGATCAAACGGCATGAGAATCAAGCCACCATCATAGAGGTGCATGCCAAAATCGAGCAGCCCCACAATCGGGTAAGCTTTCATACGCGGAATAAAACCCGCAATCGTCGCTTGGCCTTGCGGTGAAATCAACGTGACAGCATCTCCCACACGCAAACCAAGACTACGCGCTAGCCGATGGCCGATAAGCACACCCTCACCCTTTGCATACGCATCCCACGAGCCAACTTTAAGCGCATCCATAAACAGACTACGCTTTGAAATCGCGCTCCACGGCATCGCGACTACCTGAGCACCTTGCGCGCGCCCTTGGTAGGTCGCCATCACCTGCCCTTCGACCTTTGCAGTCACACTCTCAACACCCTCTATCGAGGCGATTTCTTCTGCTACCTGCGGGTAATCATCAAAAAACAGGCTAGGTTTATAGACCGTCGCATGGCCCTCAATGCCAATGAATCGCTGCGTCATATCCTCACGGATGCCATTCATCAGAGATGTGACTAGAATAAGTGTCGCAACACCAAGCGCAATACCAACAATTGCAAACCATGTCGTAATTGAGATAAAGCCGCGCCGCGCTTTTAGATAGCGCCGCGCTAATAATCTCTCTACGACAAAGCTCATACGCGCGCTGCCTTGAGTTTTTGGGCAATCATCGCCACTGCATCGGCGGTTTGTAATTCTGATTTTTCACCCGTGCGGCGATATTTGATTTCTACTTTGCCCTCTGCAGCGCTACGTGGGCCGATGACGATTTGCCATGGCACGCCAATCAAATCCATACCTGCGAATTTCTCGCCGCCACGCTTGTCTGTATCATCGAACAGCACCTTGATGCCCTGAGCTTGCAATTGCGCATAAATTTCTTCACAAGCGCGGTCACAGCCTTCATCACCAAAACGGATATTGATAAGCCCCACATCAAACGGCGCTACAGATTCTGGCCAGATAATGCCATTTGCATCATGGCTTGCTTCAATAATCGCCCCGACAAGGCGCGATACACCAATACCATAACAGCCCATTTCGGGGATGAATTCTTTACCATCCGGCCCCTGAACCGTAACACCCATGGCCTTGCTGTATTTATTACCCAAATAGAATACATGACCTACCTCAATGCCACGCGCCGTGCGGAGTTGTTCTGCGGGAATAGGGCACTGCTCGGGTTTATGCTGCTCATCCGCCGCTGCGTAGAGTGCACGCATCTCTTCACCACTCATTGTTAGTTTTCCACTGCGAATATCGTCAAATCGCGCATCGTAATAGACTTGGCTTTCACCTGTCTCTGCAATCACTTGAAACTCATGGCTGAGATTGCCCCCAATGGCGCCCGAATCCGCCGCTACTGCCACAGTCGTAAGCCCCATACGTTTGAAAATGGCCGTGTAAGCGTCATACATTTTCGCGTATTCTTTTTTGGCGTCTTCTACGGTTACATCAAACGAATAAGCGTCTTTCATCAGGAATTCACGACCACGCATCACGCCAAAGCGCGGGCGCACTTCGTCGCGGAATTTCCATTGAATCTGATACAAATTGAGCGGTAACTGCTTATAGCTTTTCACATAGCCGCGAAAAATATCGACAATCATTTCTTCATTGGTCGGGCTATAGAGCAATTCGCGATCCGCACGGTCTTTGAAGCGCAACATCTCTGCACCCAGCGCATCATAACGGCCCGACTCTTTCCACAAATCGGTGGGCTGAAGGGTTGGCATCAGAAGCGGTACGCAGCCTGCTTTTTGTAACTCATCATCGACGATATGTTCAATATTGCGCAAGACGGTTAATCCCAATGGCAACCACGAATAAATCCCCGCCGCTTGCTGACGAATCATCCCCGCGCGCAACATAAGCTGGTGCGAGACAATTTGTGCCTCTTTGGGATTTTCTTTGAGCAAGGGTAAAAAATAACGGCTAAGGCGCATGGAACGGCTCTTTCATGAATGAGAACGCACTATGGCAGCCAAGACTAAAAACGCAACGATTAGCAGAGGGTGTGGATTATTTTAGCCACGGCAATTTGCCACTTTGCGGAGGTGCAGATACGGGCGATTTTTTGAAACCACCACCCGTGATACGGCCCGCCTGCCATGTCTCACCGCTCTTCCAGCCTTTTGATTCCATGCATGGCCGAATAATGCGCATGCGCAGGCGATCTACTTCGCGGTTTTTATAATAATCTGGCTCGACATAGACACTCGTGCCAAAGCCGCCACCATAGGCGGTTCCGAAAGGCCCATACCCTAATCCACCGGAAACACGCTCCCACCTTCCATCATCATATAATGTGGGGGGATAGGTTTTATCGGCCTCAAAATCGCAGACTTGCCTGTCCGCGTTAAATGCTGCCTCTTGCTGGAAATAATAATTCATACATTTTTGGTGTTCGGGGTCACCTTGCGCCAAGCCAAACCCATCACAATAGGTTTGCTCAGGCGGCGTGCAGGCCGCTAGTAACACCAAACACGAACTAGCTAATATTTTTTTCATCACTTACACTCCGAACGATAGATATTTTGTTGCTTTATTGGCGCGCCATTAAGCGATGTCGTACCATCTTTCTTCACGTCAATCGTCCCGAGATTAATTCGTGATTCGCTTAAGTCCGCATTATATTTGTCTTTATTCACATGGTTCGTGACGGGAATATCCAAACCAATGGTCGTATTTTCAAACTGCTTTGCAATCGTATTAGGCTCCATATCCGCAGACTTTATTGGGTTTCCATGCTGGTCAAATCCATCCTTCGCCTCCACATCCGCAGAAGGCTGGTAAGTAAGATACGGATCACAGTCTGATGCACCTGCGTGATATTGGGCAAAAGCAGGCATTATTGTCATCGCGAGGAGCGCAAGCGACGTGGCGATCCATCTTAAAGATGGATTGCTTCGCTTTGCTCGCAATGACAAGAGGCATTTCATAAACCTATTACCCCCGCCTCATAAAGATACTTGAACAACAATACAGGGATAATAGCTAATATACTGGTAATTTTAGCTTTTTTCTTAAAATCAAATCGCGCCGGAGCAGATTGTGCATGCCCCTTATCAGGCTGCGCAGGTGCCTGAGCGCCAAATGGTAGAACCATAAAAAGCACAATCCACCACGCCACCGCATAGGCAAGAAACATTTGAAAAAGGGTCATAGTAACCTCAATGCAACCCTAGTGACAACCACGCCAAAACACCAGATGATTGTCATCAAATGTTCATAATTCTCCGCCTGATTTTTTGTTATTATTCAACGTATGGAGAAGTGTATTGGTTAACGAAATTCCACAGTCACACGTCAAACTCGCGACCACCGCCACGGGTGGCGCTGGCGGCGAACATTCGCCTTACGCACGGCGCGTGCTCTCTGCTGGCTATAAAGGCCTTATCCAAGGCTCCATTGGCGGTGCAGCGCTTTATGGAACATTTGGTGCAGTGATCGGCACTATCGTCGGCTTAGGACTATTAGCAACACCCATAGGAGCCGCAGGATTCTGGGCAATTCCATTAATCGCTGGTGCAGGTATATTAAAAGGCGCCGACACATTTGGCACCATTGCGGCACAAGCATCCATGCATGCAGAAACCGCCGAAATGAATGAGCGTCGTCGCGCGATTGGCGACCGCTTACAAGAAACCACCAGCCAAAAAGAAGCAGACGAACTGGTAAAGCTGTTACACGAAGAAGGTAAAGAGTCGCCAGCTACCGAATTTTTCCACTGGAAGCCACTACTCATTGGCTTAGCGGTGGGCGCAGCGTTGGGGCTTGCATTTGCATTCATACCGGGTTCGCACTTTGTAGTTACTGGCTTAACTGAAATGATTACAGGAAAAGCTCTTACTGCAGCTACAGTGGAAGCAACGAAAACATTTATTTTAGCTGCGGCACCATACATCGGCATGGCTATAGGCGGCCTTGCGGGCGCAACGATTGGTATCGACCGCCACTATATTCGCCAATGGTTTGATACAACGGAGAGTCTCGTCCATGATCAAGACAAAGGGCGCGACAGAACCTATGAGCGCCAGCTTGAAGCAGCGCGCCTTGCTGAAATCGAACGCAACGAAACTGGCAAAGGCAAAGCAACACCAACGCCACAACGTCATGTCATGAATTTCCGTGACGAAACACCGCCACCTCGTGTGCGCGTTGATAAACAATCCATTGAGACGGAACGCCTCATGACGCCCGAAGAAGCAATACGCATTGGGTTGTAGATTTCTTCTTACTAAAAACCGACGCCTCGACGGCCGTTGAGGCCGTAAGCCCTCGCGGCGCTTGAGCGCAAAAACTAAAGCTGATGCAGGTGCACATCCAGCACAGGCTTTTTGCCCAGCTCTTCACTAATCATTTTTCGTAAGATATTACGAACCGACTCTTCCAGTTGGTGGAGCTTCACTTTACCGCCGCGCTTATCGAGCAGCGCTTCGATTTCCTCGGTCATGGCCTCAAACATTGGGCGGTCTTCTTGGGAATCCAAGCAGCCCGGTGCAGAAAATTTCGGGCGGCCAACCAGCGCGCCTTTTTTGTCGAGCACGAGGGATACACTACAAAATCCATCATCACGGATTTTGCGGCGCGTACGAATCACCGGCGAATTCGTATCAATCAATGACGAACCATCCATCGCCAAGTAGCCAGACTCTATCGTCCCTACGATACGTGCTTCACCTTCCTTGAGGCGAATCACCGCGCCATTATACGGCTCAACTTGTTCTGGTATTTGCAGCGATTCGGCTAATTTCGCATGCTCGTGAATATGGCGCGCTTCGCCATGCACGGGCACCGCAATTTTCGGACGCACCAGTTGATACATACGCTCCAGCTCCATTCGCGCAGGGTGGCCGGAAACATGGGTGAACCCCACATGGTCATTAATCACTTCCAATCCCATTTTGATGAATTTATTATGCATCCAACCGATTTTTTGTTCGTTTCCGGGAATCGTACGCGATGAGAAAATAATCGTGTCCTTCGGTGTCAGGCGAATATAGGGGTGCTCGCCGCGTGCAATTTTTGCCATCGCTGCCCTACCCTCGCCTTGGCAACCCGTACAAATAAATACCACTTTATTTTTGGGCAACTGAATGGCTGCTTCATCATCCAGAAATGGCGGCACATCTTTCAAATAGCCAGCCTCTTTGGCTGCTGCCGTCACCCGCCAAAGCGATTTCCCTGAGAGCGCCACGCTACGCCCAGCATCCAGAGCGGCATAAATAATACTTTCCAACCGCGCTACGTTTGACGCAAAGGTAGTAACCACCACACGGTTATCACATTCGTTAATAATATCACGCAGACTGGCGCGCACATCACCTTCGGAACCCGATTCGCCCTCAACAAATACGTTGGTGGAATCACAGACCATAGCAAGCACGCCTTCGTCACCATATTTAGCAAGCGTTGCCTCGTCCGTCGTTGGGCCAACCAGTGGATTCGCATCAAGCTTCCAATCACCTGTATGCATGACTGTTCCCGCATCCGTACGTAGCGCAACCGCGTGCATTTCGGGAATCGAATGGGTAATCGGCACCATTTCGAACGTGAAGGGCGGGAGGTCGTAAAGCTTACCCGCTTCCACTTCAATAATCTTCGCGCGATTTTTGAGGCCCTCTTCCGCCATTTTTACGCGCAACAAATTTGCGGTAAATGGCGTTGCGTAAATCGGGCATTCTAATTCATGCCATAAATACGGCACCGCGCCGAGATGATCTTCATGCGCATGGGTCAATACCAATGCCACAAGGTCTTTTTTAAAGGGCAAGAACCCGTCCATATTCGGCACGACAATATCGATACCGGGCAAGTAGGCATCGGCAAAGCCAATACCCAAATCAATCATAATCCATTTGCCTTTATAGCGATAAAGGTTGAGGTTCATGCCAATCTCATTCGAGCCGCCAAGCGGCACGAATAACAAATCATCGTCGTGATTTTTGAAGTCAAAGGGCATTAGTGATTTCGTTTCTGCCGTTGATAAATGAGGCGTAGGCCGCGAATGGTCAAATCCTGATCGACCACGTCAATGGCTTTGGTCGCATCCGCATATAAGGCGGCAAGCCCACCCGTGGCAATCACTTTCATAGATTCCCCGCGCTCTTCTTTGATACGGCTGACAATACCTTCAATCAGCCCCGCATAACCATAAAAAATGCCCGACTGCATAGCCGCAGTCGTATTCGTACCAATCACCTGCTTGGGATGGGTAATAGCAATGCCATGTAATTTCGCTGCGGCGCGCTGAAGCGCATCAAGCGATAAATTGATGCCGGGTGCAATGACACCACCCAAATACTCACCATTGCCAGACACCACATCAAATGTTGTCGCTGTGCCAAAATCCACCACAATCAAGGCTTGATTATGCGCTGACCACGCCGCAAATGCATTGATGATTCTATCCGCGCCCAATTCTTTAGGGTTATCGATTTTTACGGGCATACCGCAATCAATCTGCCCTGTAGCGAGCACCAGCGGCTCCTGATTCAGATATTTACGCGTAAAGGTTTTTAGCTCAAAATTTGCTTCAGGCACAACAGAAGAAATGATAACGCCGCGAACCGACTGTCGCGCATGATTATCCGCTTCCATTAAAGTAAATAACCACACCGCATATTCGTCTGCTGTTCGGTGCGCGTCCGTGCGAATGCGCCATTCCGCAACGGTACGGTGCTCATCACACAAGGCGAATACGACGTTGGTATTGCCAATATCAATCGCAAGCAGCATTAGGCGGATTCCTTAAAAAATACATCACCCGCTGAAATACCCGTTACGGCACCACTTTCTTGGCGCAGCAGCAATCGGCCTGCTGCATCAATCCCGTCAAACACACCTTTGAGTTGCTTATCACCCACCATCACTTCGGTCGGGTGGCCAAGACGATAGGCACGCGAAATCCAGTCTTTTTGGATATCTTTAAAGCCCTTCTTCGCCCAATGATCATAACGGTGAATGAAGTTATAAATGAATCGCGATAGCACAATCTTCGCGCTGATGATTTCAACACCCGCATCACGCAAACACGTCGCAGGGAACATCACGTGCTCGGGAAAGTGGTCAATATTAATGCCAACGCCAACAACTACCCACTGCTTTTCTTTGCCGCGTTCATCCGGTGTGGTGAATGACTCCAGCAAAATACCGCCTAATTTTTTTCCATCATGCAAAATATCATTCGGCCACTTGCAGCTAATATCCGTAGTTTCAGAAACAATCACCTCCAAGGTTTCTGCTGCGGCGAGCGCCGCCACGAAGGATAATTGACTGCAACTTGCCAAGTCTTTACTTGGGCTTAGCAACACCGACACATAGAGGTTACCTTCGGGCGAAACCCATTCGCGCCCCATGCGGCCACGGCCTGCGGTTTGTTTCTTGGCCCAAATCACCGCACCGTGCGAGGCACCACCACCAGCCAAACGCTTTGCCTCTTCGTTGGTGCTGTCAAGCACATCATACGAAAGCAGATGATAATCGTCGATGAGGTTGCCTTGCTTACTCACTGCCTACCAATGACCCTGCTGCTAGTGTTGCCGCATTCAAAACAGGGGTAGGATAGAGGAAGAATAGCGCTGTCACAAGTGCACAAATCATCAAAACAACCGCTGCGACAAATGGAATATAACGATCAAGCGGTTCCTTTGGTTCATCGAAATACATGATTTTTACCACTTTCAGGTAATAGAAGGCCGCGACCACACTCGTCAGCACGCCTATAATTGCCAGCGTATAAAGTCCTGCTTCAATCGCGCTTAGGAAAATAAACATCTTCCCAAAGAATCCTGCGAACGGCGGAATCCCCGCCATTGAGAACATCATGACCAGCATAAACAAGGCTGGGCGTTGGCGCGTTTTTGCAAGCCCCGCTAAATCAGAAAGCTGCTCCACCTGCTGCCCATCGCGACGCATCAAGAGCACAAAACCGAAGGTACCGATTGCCATGAACAAATAGAGCGTGAGGTAAATGAGAACAGCTTGAATACCTTCCTGCGAGCCCGCCGCAACACCGACCAACGCATAGCCAATATGGCCAATCGAACCATAAGCCAGCAGTCGCTTGATGCTCGTTTGCATCATCGCGCCGAATGCACCCACCGCCATCGACAGCACTGCGGTAATTTGTAAAATCATCTGCCAGTCAGGCAACATTTCGGCAAAAGGCTCGTTCAATACGCGAATGAACACCGCAAGCGCGGCGATTTTTGGTGCGGTGGCAAACAACATCGTCACCACAGTAGGCGAGCCTTGATAGACATCCGGCGTCCACATATGGAACGGCACGGCGGATATTTTGAAGCATAACCCAACAGTAATCAACACCAT
>JBMOEL010000030.1:0-15697 GCA_049314715.1 Rickettsiales bacterium | reverse complement strand
ATTGGAGCGGGTGAAGGGAATCGAACCCTCATAGCCAGCTTGGAAGGCTGGAGCTTTACCACTAAGCTACACCCGCATCGCAATTCGTCTAGCCTGTATCTTATGGAATCTCAATAGCAGAGTGATAACTAGCCAAGAGGTGGCGTATCGCTTCCTTGGCCGCCACGTTGACGGAAGTTTGGCGCAACGACTTCGGCCAACACAGCAAATAAATTACGCGCCGTTTCAAAATCGATGGACGCACCTGTATCGACAAATGCCTGCTCCAATAGTTCTGCAGACTCATTATGGTGCTGACGGCGTGCCCTATCATGCGCTTCAATTTGACTCGACGACCCACTACGCATCACCCTAGTGCTACCCTCTACAAAACCCATGCGATCAATAATGCGCTGTCTCCACGCCCGAATAGGCAGTTCTACCAGATGTTCGCCCGTTGCACTTTTTAAGGTGATAGCAATAGTGCTCTCCTGCGTGCTAATGTCGATATCATATGGTCCTGGCTGTGGGGCGCGGAATCCAGCCTGACCGTCCTCGTCCAGCAAATCATAAAAGTATCCGCCAAGATTTATGCAGATGTCGGACGGTAATTCGCCGCGATTATACGTTATAGTTGGCATATGAGATTCCTTTTCGAATACGCTAGTACCATAACACCAGCAAGTAATGTGTATGTGAAGTTTTTATGAAACGTGACAAGTAAGCTGCTCTTGCTATAGTTGACACATGGGCATCGGACATCACCATCATCATATACCAAGCGTCTCGCCAGAGATTCGCGGCACCGTCTATGAAGAAGACGCGCGGCTGATGCGCCTTGCCACCTATGCCTCGGTGGGCATGGCATCAGCACTCATCATTCTCAAAACCATTGCGTGGTGGATGAGCGATTCGCTCTCCATGCTCTCCTCACTCACCGATTCGTTTTTTGATGTGCTGACTTCCATCATGAACCTCATTGCGCTGCGTTACGCACTCAAACCTGCGGACGACGACCACCGCTTCGGCCATACACGGATTGAGGATATTGTCGGCCTTGCGCAGTGCGCTTGCATTGTTGCATCCATGCTCATCATTATGTTGCAATCCTTTGAGCGCCTGAGCAACCCCGAACCCATGACCCATTCCGCATTGGGCATTGGTGTCTCCATCATCGCCATGATTGCAACGGGTATCCTTGTACTTTTTCAAGGCTACGTCGCTAAACGCACGAAATCACTCATCGTCGCCTCCGATCGCCTGCATTATGTGGGCGATGTGTTATTCAATCTCGGTGTCATCGTCGCCCTCGTTCTCACCAGCATTTCGGGCTGGTTATGGGCCGACCCTGCCATGGCGATACTCATGGCACTCGCTATCATCTATTCCAGCAAGGATTTAGGTCTGCGCGCCTATAATAACCTTATGGACAAAGAAATGCCCGATAGCGAGAAAGCAAAAATCTATGCAGTGCTGGAATCCATGCCAGAAGTGCGCGGCCACCATAATTTGAAAACGCGCTATGCGGGCAATAAGCCCTTCATGCAAATGCATATTGATATCGACGCGTCGCTCAGCTTCAAAGAAGCGCATGATATTGTCGATAGGCTTGAAAATAAATTGATGGAAACCTTCCCTGGCGCGGAGGTAATCATTCACCCCGACCCTTTATAGCGCCTGCGATTCGCTGCGCCGCAGCGCATTGACCCAATCCATCTCGCAAGCGATGCAAGAAGCGCTCCATCATTTCCGGCGAGAGTTCGGATGCCTGACCAACAGCGTGCTCGAATAAATGCGTAGCATAGCGTTCAAATTCTTGGTCGCGGTAATCCGCAAAAGAATTCAACGCCACCACTAGTTGTTGTGCATATTCAGGTTGCATCACATAATGTTGCCATGGATGCTCCGTATTTTGTGATTGCCCGTTAGGAGATTCTACCACATTGGATATATGCTCGTCATGCTCCCTGTCATATTGCCTTGGTAGACCGTTTGAACAGACCTGCTCAATCACTTGTTCATAGCAACCGTCAAGATTCGATGTTTCATCTTCCGCTAGGATATAAAATCGATCCGCGTTCTCAATGCCGGCTTTCTTATATTTCTTAAGATTTGCTGCACTCTGCATCACGCCATGTAGAAAAGATTTGGTGGTAAGGAAATTGAAATCCCCTATTTTATCGACATAGGTTTCGCCTTTGGACTGAAACGTCGGCAAATTCGGGTTATAGCGCGCGCGGGGTTTGCCTACCTGATGATAGTGATAAGCCTCAATATATGGCTTTTCTAAATCTGTTTGTCCTTTTTCCCCTTGTTTTTGGTCTTGAGTGACGTGACGAATAGGTCGGCCTTCATCGCTCAATTTATTGAAAATTAATCGCTGGATAATGCGTCCACGAACATCCGAACCCTCGAACAAAACAAAACGCGATCGATCAGGTTCATTGGTTTGTGCCTCATGGATGGCATCTGCAATCGACATCTCACCTCGGTCAGAGTAGTTGGCGTAAAGCTGCGCTGGGAAGAAAAGTTCTGCATTATGTAACAAATATTCATAATCGGGGTTAATATCACCCGGTTTGGGCATAAGATTATGACGTCGCATTGCTGTGGTGAGCTTGGAACCACTATCCAACAAATGTACGCGTAGTGCTTCCTTATCGACCTCACCAGCCAGCCAATCCGCGTCGCCAGACTCATCCCATGCGGACCGCTTTTCTTCTTTAGTAACTTGCAATAATGCATGCGCGCGGTCCAACTGTTCCGTGCCTGCTTTCGTAGGCACGATTTCGGCATGTCCCGTTTTCAACAAGGCGCGCAGAAGCGTCAGTCGCTCTTGGCGAAATTGAAAGCCGCTAGGAATATGCTCAGGCTTTAGGTTAGGGTGGCGCCCCTTCAAGTCATCAGCATAGACGGGCGACTGCAAACCGAGAAATTCAGCAACCACCATATCGGTGAGCCTTAAATCCACCAGTCCTTGTTTTGCTAGGGCTAATAATAGCGAAGCATATCCCAGATTAGGCGGCATATCGGAATCGTGGCAATCGTCATCAAAAGAAGCCCTATAGCCTAATTCCTCGTGATGACCCAATAGCAGGGTCAGCAACGTTCCCGTATCGACAAAAATAATTGGTGGTTTTTCTGTTGAGCTGTGTTGCATGCTTATGGACCGAATGAATACCAAAGCAAACTAGCGCTTAATTATGTCAGAATGATGACGTAACCTATGATTTATATCGCGCAAAGCTATGCATAGCACGCATATCGTCATGCAATCGTCACCAGAATACACCTAGAGTTGAAAACAGCCTACTTCGCGCGTTCCATGAAGCTCAAATCTTCAATCTTCACGACGATTTTCTCACCCGCCGTAATATAAGGCGGTACCATCACGCGCGCACCATTATCGAGCGTTGCGGGCTTATAGGAAGACGAAGCGGTTTGGCCCTTCACCACTGCTTCGGTATCGACGATTTCGCAAATCGCCGTACCCGGAAGTTTCACGGAAAGCGGGGTGGTTTCATACATCTCGATATCCACGGTCATATTGTCTTGCAGGAAGGGCAGCGCGTCGCCAATCAGTTCCTTAGGCAAGGTGAATTGCTCGAAATTTTCGTTGTCCATGAAGTTGAGGTTTTCACCATCATCGAACAAGAAGTTCGCCTTGCGCGAATCAATCTGCACGCGCTCAACGGCAGCGCCAGAGTTCAGACGTATATTGTTTTTCGTGCCTGATTTCACGTCTTTCAACTCCACTTGGTTGAAAGCGCGCAGGTTGCCAGGTGTGCGAATCTCGTGCTTCACCACGAGCCAGAGCTTGTTTTCATATTCAATCACCATACCGGAACGTACGGCTGAACCATCTACTTTCATAGGTTACTCCTTTAATGCTTACTGCTACGGCCTTCTGGCCTCCGCAATGAAGCGCCGCTTCGCGGGCTCATGGCTGTCTCGCGCCTACTGCGCTCGAATAACAGGTTTTTCAATGCTGCGGCACCATAGCGTTGGATTCTAAGATTGCAAGCGGGGACTAGTCACCGCCTGTGCGCTCACCACCATTACGCAGCAGAGCACGCATTTGTTCAAACCTTTGGTAAGGACCCATACCATCTGGTACAGGCTGTCGTGGGTCAATCATGGTTGCCATGCGTTGTCGACGTCCAGCAGCACCACCATCCATTCCTGCACCTGCTTCCAATCCTGCAAGGTCGAGTCTTAACGTACCGTCCTTATCAACCTCTACCTCTTTGCCAGTTTCCGCTTGCAGCAAATGCGCAATCATTAAATCACTTGCTGGCAAGCGCAGATAAAGACTTACCGCCTCGGCAAATCCCACAACGGGTTTAGGGTCTTGTAGTGATACTCTAATACGATCTTCGCTCGATACTAATGCGGGTGCTCTGTTACAGACTTCATCCACAAAAAGTTTCCATGTTTCATTTTGTGATAACTCATCATCTCCTTTGAGACGTAAATGCCGAGCAATCATTGGTAATAAATCACCCCAAGGAATAAAACCATCCTTGGCGAGCAAGATATCGAGTCGTTTACGATCAATGGTAAAATCGCCATAGTCTGATGTGACTGCATCCCTTGCTACAAGTGCCTGATGAGCCTCAATAGGCTCTTCATAACCATCATCATCACGGATTGTCATAAAATCCTCCTAAATTTCAGATGCATTCTAGCGCTATCCACATAGTCTGGGTATGACGGTTTGATGAAGTTTTGCTGGTAAGCGCCCCCGCCCTGCGCTAAGACCCTGCTATGTCTATGAAGAAACACAAGAATCGGCCCCATCACGCACGGGCTGAACATGACCAAAAACGACCAGCAACACCCGCAGGGTGCTATTGGATGGTGGGTTGGCACGCGGTGCTAGCCGCGCTAAATAACCCCGAGCGCACCGTAAGCCGTTTGTTGGTCACCGCCTCCTCCGCTGCAGAATTACCACGATTTGAGCGCAGCATTAGGCCCGAAACGGTTGATGGCAAAGAAATGGAGCGCGTCGCTGGTTCGGACACGGTGCATCAAGGCATTGCCGCACTGGTGCAACCGCTGGAGCGGGATACGCTCGAGCCGCATTTAATGGGCAACGGCCCTTTGCTGATTCTTGACCAAGTGACAGACCCACATAATGTTGGCGCGATTTTGCGCACATCTGCCGCATTTGGCGTGACGGCGCTGATTCTTACCAAAGACCATTCGGCGCGCGAAGCCTCCGTTATGGCAAAGGCTGCGTGTGGCGCACTCGACATCGTGCCCATCATCGAAGTCACCAACCTCGCCCAAGCGATTCGTGACATCAAAGAAGCTGGGTTTTGGACATTAGGACTCGACGGCACAGGGAAACGCACCCTCGCCGAAAGCAAACCGACGGGTAAACTGGCGCTGGTACTTGGTGCTGAGGGCAAGGGCATGCGCCGCCTTACGGCCGAACATTGCGACGAATTGGTAAAACTGCCCATCGATAGCCGCATGGAAAGTTTGAACGTGTCGAATGCGGCGGCAGTCGCGCTCTATCAACTCTATGTGAGCCGTGCATGAGCAGCGCTGCACAAAAAGCGATCACACTCGCCATGCGGAGTGGCGCAAATGCTGCTGATGCGCTGATCATTACCTCACGCGATTTAACCGCGTCCATTCGCAACGGCGCACCCGAAACCATCGAGCAATCCGAGGCCTGCGGCCTAGGCATTCGCGTTTTCGTTGATAAAAAAACGGCGACCCTTTCAACTTCTGATTTATCACATACTGCTATCGAACGTATGGTAGATAGCGCCATTGCCATCGCAAAAGCCGCACCAGAAGATCCATTTGTTGCACTGGCAGATGCAGCATTGCTTGCAGCAAAACTGCCTGAACTCGACCTCGCTGACAGTGCGGAACCCAGCATGAGCGAACTGCAACAACTCGCACGCGAGTGCGAAGCAGCAGGCAGAAATGAAAAAGGCATCACCAATAGCGAAGGCGCCGATGCATCATGGGGCACCTTGCAGGTGGGGCTTTTTACATCACACGGTGTTGCACATGAGTATACGACCACACATGGTGGTTTATCACTGTCGCTTATCGCGGGCGAAGGCGAAGACATGCAGCGCGATTATGCCTATTGCAGCAAGCGTTTCATGCGTGATGTGCGCAGCGCTGAATCGATTGGCAAAGAAGCCGCATCGCGCACTTTGCGCCGCATGAAACCACGCAAAATTAACTCGACTAATATGCCGATTATTTTTGAACCTCGCGTTGGCAAGCAGTTGCTCGGCGCATTTACAGGCGCAATATCAGGCAGCGCCATTGCGCGTGGCACGAGTTTTTTGAAAAACGATTTAGGCGCAGCCATTTTTGCAAAAAACATCACCATTATCGATGACCCGCTTATCAAGCGCGGTCTTGCTTCGCGCCCGTGTGATGGTGAAGGTGTCGCCGTGAAAAAGCAAGAAATGGTGAGTAACGGAACACTCAATAACTGGTTGCTGGATACGCGCTCGGCTAATCAGCTTGGCATGAAAACGACAGGCCATGCCTCGCGCAGCCTATCGTCGGCACCCCATCCATCCGCAAGCAATCTCTATATCGCTGCAGGTACACAAACGCCCGAAGCGTTGATGCAAGAAACGGGTAAAGCCCTCTACATCACCGAAACCTTTGGTCACGGTGTGAATTTAATTACGGGTGATTACTCGCAAGGCGCTTCCGGCTTCATGGTTGAAAATGGCGAGATGACCTATCCCGTCAGCGAAATTACGATTGCGGGGAACTTGCGCGAGTTGTTCGCAAACCTTACCGCCGCAAATGATTTACACTTCGAGTATGGCTTCAACGTGCCCACCTTGCGTGTAGCAAACATGGCGATTGCGGGGAGCTAATGGCGCCAAAAACCACCAGTTGGAAACTGATGCGGCGCGTAGTGACAAACTATGTCCTGCCTTATCGCCGTCGACTCATCAAAGCGACCATCTGCATGATGATTGTTGCGGGCACGACAGCAGCAAATGCCTATATGATTCAACCCGTGCTGGATGATATTTTCGTCAAGAAAGACGTGGCGTTGCTAAGCATCTTGCCACTAGGCATTATCCTGATTTCTATCCTGAATGGCTTTGCTGATTACGGGCAGGCACTGTATCTGCGCTATGTCGGCCAGCGCGTTGTTTCCGATATGCAGACCGATTTATTCAAACATTTGATGCATGCTGACATTACGCTCTTTCATGACCAAACATCCGGCCGACTTATCTCGCGCATGACCAATGATATCATGCTCATGCGCCTTTCAGTTTCCAACGTGTTGACGGGCTTTGTCAAAGAATCATTGACCATGATTTTTCTAGTCGGCCTCATGTTTTATCAAAGCTGGGCGATGTCGCTTTTATCCTTTGGTATTTTGATTTTTGCCGTGCTTCCAGTCATGCGCCTTGGTCGTCGCATGCGTAAAGTCACCGACATAACACAGGCACGTTTCGCAGATTTTACCAGCCAGCTTGATGACACCTTCCAAGGCGCACGCGCTGTCAAAGCCTATGGCCGCGAAGATTTTGAGGTTTCGCGTGTTCGCAAATCTGTCGACGAATTATTCCGTTTATATATCAAAGCGGCACGCGTCCAAGCAGCAAGCGCGCCAATGCTGAATATGCTTGGCGGGATTGCTGTTGCCAGCGTCATCTGGTTTGGTGGCTTTGAAGTCATTCATGGCGATACGAGTGTTGGTGCATTCTTTTCGTTCATGACAGCGATGATCATGGCCTACCGTCCCGTAAAAGTGCTCGCCAGCCTTAATAATCAACTACAAGAAGGTATGGCCGCCGCAAGCAGATTCTTTGAGGTGATGGACACCAAAAACGTTATTCAAGAAGCACCTAATGCACCGGCATTGCAGATTAGAAGCGGCGAAGTAAAACTCGAAAATGCCAGCTTCTTCTATGGTCCAGGTACAGGCGGCATTGAAGCAGTATCATTCACCATTCCCGCTGGCAAAACCGTAGCGCTGGTGGGGCCATCAGGCGGCGGGAAAAGCACCATCATCAACCTATTGCTGCGCTATTATGATACGAGTGGCGGCGCAATTACGATTGACGGGCAAGACATTAGAACCGTTACCATTAGCTCTTTACGCAACAGTTTTGCACTGGTCAGTCAGGATATTATTTTATTCGACGATACGGTGCGTGCGAACATCGCTTACGGACGACTTGATGCTTCCGATGATGAAATTTTTCAAGCAGCTCTCAAAGCCCATGCCGACGCGTTTATTCGTGAATTACCGCAAGGCTATGATACGCAAATTGGACCGCATGGCGTAAAGCTCTCAGGGGGCCAGCGTCAACGGCTTTCCATCGCCCGCGCTATCTTGAAGAACGCACCTATTTTGCTGCTAGATGAAGCCACTAGCGCATTGGACAACACCTCCGAACGCGTGGTACAGGAGGCATTAGCCGAGCTCATGCAAAACCGCACGACACTCGTGATTGCACATCGCCTTTCCACCATTCACCATGCAGATAGTATCGTGGTGCTGGATAAGGGCCGAGTCGTCGAACAAGGGACGCACAAAAATCTGCTGGCAGATCGCGGCTTGTATCACGATTTGTATCAGCTACAATTTGCCCAATGAAAAAAGCTAAAAAATCTGAAGAACTACACCCGCTTGTCTCATGGCTACTAAGCACATGGCTGCGCGTTATCTACGCCACCGCACGTGTGCGCATGCAGATACCAGAGGCGGCCTTGCCCTATATGAAGGGTGAAAAGCAGGCGATTTTTTGTTTCTGGCATGGACGCATGATTTTACATGTTTTCAAGAAACCCAAAGGCCGTGACATGCGCGTCATGATTTCGCGCCACCGCGACGGACAAATCATTACCGACGTTCTCAAGCATTTCGATATTGGAACGGTGCGAGGATCGACCAGCAAAGGGGGCGACGCAGCAATTCGTGAAGTACTGAACGTTGTTGAAAGCGGCGCGAATATATCGATTACACCCGATGGGCCAAAAGGCCCCGCATTCATCGCACAGCATGGCGCAGCTTACATTGCACAAAAAACAGGATTGCCGATTATACCCATTTCATTTGGCGCCTCGCGGGCAAAACGCTTCGATAGCTGGGATAAATTCGTCCTGCCGAAGTTATTCGCACAGGTGGTATTTGTAGTCAGCGAACCTATCGAGATTCTCGAGCACGACGATATCACCGAACGCTCGGTACAGTTGCAAGACCGCATGAATAGTATCATGCAGCACGCAGATAAGGTCGTCGCATGATATTGCGTTTTTACAGTCTGCTTGGCTGGGTGCTAACACCAATCCTATGGGTTTGGCTCAAGCGCCGTACCAAGCGCGGCAAGGAAGAGGCAGGCCGCTTGGGTGAGCGTTTCGGAAAATCACGACTCAGTCGCCCGAATGGTAGATTGGTCTGGCTACACGCCGCAAGTGTCGGCGAAACCCAATCTGTGCTGACAGTAATTGATAAGCTCCTCGCGCAGCATGATACGCTGCATATACTTGTCACGACGGGTACGCTCACCTCAGCATCCATGGTTAAGGGCAAGAATCTTCCACGCGTCATTCATCAGTATTTGCCAAGTGATGTACCACTTGCATGCAAACGGTTTCTAAGCCACTGGCAGCCCGATTTAGCACTATGGGTGGAGTCAGAGCTTTGGCCACAAATGCTGCACCATATTGCGCAGCATAAACTGCCTCTCATGCTCATTAATGGGCGTATGTCACCACGCGCCTATGCACGCTGGAGTCGCTGGCCCAAACTAGTGAAACACATGCTTGGCTGTTTCACCACCATGTTCGTGATGAGCGAAGAAGATGGAGCACGCTACCGTCTGCTGGGTGCAAAGAAAGTGCGCTATGTCGGTAACCTCAAATATGATGCAGAGGCATTAATGGCCGATGCCAATAGCTTGGCGCAGCTAGGCGAACAAATCGGAAGCCGCCCCGCTTGGGTAGCCGCAAGCACCCACCCAGGTGAAGAAATGCAGCTCATCCATACGCATCGGCAGGTCAAGCATCTTTATCCGGACGTACTCACCATCATCATTCCGCGTCATGCCCATCGCGGAAAAGCTATTGCTGCCGAGTTACGTACTGCAGGATTACAGGTCGCACAGCGCAGCGAAGGCGATGCAATCCTCGCGCAAACAGATGTTTACCTTGCCGACACCATGGGTGAGTTAGGGTTATTCTTCCGCCTCAGTGATATTGTATTTTTGGGCGGTTCGCTAATTGCACATGGCGGTCATAACCCGTTGGAGCCTGCACGTTTGAACTGCGCGCTGCTTACGGGTGAACATACGCATAACTTTGCTGCCGTGATGGAAGCATTGCGTGCCCAACGCGCCATTCAAGTCGTACATGATAATGACATGCTTGCTCGCGCTATCGTAAAGCTTCTTGCGGACGACGAAGCCCGCTTGGGCATGGCCGAGCGGGCACTCAATGTGGTGATGGCCAGCCAAGGTGCCGCCGACACGATTTTGCAGCATATTAACCACCTACTTCATGAGCGCAGCGCCTATGCGAACGCAGCCTAGTTTTTGGGTAACGCGTGGCGTTATCTCCACCCTACTTTTACCATTGGCGTGGCTTTATGGTTTGGGCACCATGCTGCATCGCCTTGTCGTAAGCCCCAAAGCGTTACCTATTCCCGTCATCAGTATCGGTAACGTCACAACGGGTGGCGCGGGTAAAACTCCCACCACCATTGCTTTAGTGAGGTTACTGAAAGAGTCTGGTTATGTTCCGCATATTCTTTCACGCGGCTATGGCGCAAAGATTGTAACACCACTGCGTGTCGATGCTGCGCACCATACCGCGCAAGAAGTGGGCGACGAAGCCCTATTATTGGCGCAGTGCGCACCCACATGGGTGTGCCCTAATCGTTATGAGGCAGGCATAGCTGCTATCGCTGCAGGTGCAAATGTGCTGGTATGCGACGACGCTTTGCAGCATCATGCACTTGAAAAAGACCTTAATATCCTCGTCATAGACGGTGGATATGGTTTGGGTAACGCAAGGCTTTTGCCAGCAGGCCCCTTGCGTGAGTCTTTGCGCAGCGCAGTGCAGCGCTCTCACGCTACCATCATGATTGGTAACGACACTCAGCAACTTAGCCCTAAAATTTCTCTCCCGCTGTTCAACGCAACCATACGCCCCCAAGGTGACACAGCGTGGTTGAACGGCACGCGGGTCATTGCCTTCGCTGGCATCGCACGCCCACAAAAATTTTATGATAGCCTGCTTGGTCTTGATGCTGTGCTTACCGCAACCTTTAGTTTTGCCGACCATCACACATTTACTGAAGAAGAATTAACGCAATTAACTAGCGGCGATGCCATCGCCGTCACAACGCAGAAGGACTGGGTTCGCCTTTCGCCTCAGTGGCAAGCGCGTATTAAGTATCTACCGATTACACTCGATTTTACTGCACCACATATACTGAAACAATGGATCAATGATGCGCTCACTTCCTAGACGTATTCGCGATAGAATCGACTATGCGCTAGTCTATCTAGTCTACTACATTGTCGGTCTGCTGCCGCCCATTACGGCCTCCAATATCGGCGGCTGGTTAGGGCGCAAAATCGGGCGTTATGTCAAACGTACCCGCATGGCCGAACGCCTGATGGAGGAACATTTACCCAACATGACCGCACAAGAGCGTGAAATCGCCCTCACCGAGATGTGGGATAATTTGGGTCGTGTGTTGTTTGAATACCCGCATCTAGCGCGTGGCCATCTCGATCAATTCATGTCGGTGGATGGGCGCGAACATATTCAAGCTGCCATTGATTCCGGTGAATCAACCATGATTTTTTCTGGCCATATCGGTAATTGGGAAATGATTCCCAAAGCAGCGGACATGTATGGCCTGAGGTTACACCTTGTCTATCGCCCGCCGAACAATCCGTTAATTGATGCGTTGATTGACCGCGTACGCACACGCTTCAGCTTAGGCCATTACGGCAAAGGCAAAGAAGGCGCACGGGGTACGATGCGCGCGATTAACAAAGGCGAATCACTGGGCATTCTTGTCGATCAAAAAGATAATGAAGGTGCCTTATTGCCATTTCTTGGTAGCCCCGCCATGACCATGACCTCAGCGGCTAAACTTGCGCTTAAATATCGCCTACGCGTTATTCCGGCACGTGCGATTCGCGAACATGCCCATCAATGCCGCATGGTATATTACCCACCCCTCACCTTGCCTGAAGGCGACGGCGAAGACGCCGTATTGGCACTCACACAGCGCTTCAACGACATCGTTGGCGAATGGGTCAAAGAACGCCCAGGCCAATGGTTCTGGCTGCATCGCCGCTGGCCGAAATAAAAAATGAAGGGGGTCTTCCCCCCTTCGCTACGCTTACCCCCGCCGCTTCGCGGCTCGCGCAGCTGCGGCGCTACGCAAGAAATAACCTTGAAACTTTCGACCAAAGCACCATATTCCACTTATGAACCCGCTCTATTTATTTCCACTTGCACTCATCGTGCCGTTTATCGTGGCGTTTGTTGCATTCACACCTGCCTATGCAGGGTTCTTTGGTGCGGCCTATTTTATCTATCATCAGCCTGAAGCAGCGCATCCGCTCTGGCAGCATAAGCTTGATGTATTTTATATTTTCGACGTGTACGGACAGCTTTTCAATTATTGGGGCAACCATATGGCCAGCTCCAGCTTCGTAGAGTTCACCCTACCCTTATTCGGCCTACCACTGCTTGGTATCGTAGCTTCTGTTTTCCTGACGTGGAAACTCGTTGCGATGCTGGTCAATTTCTTCCGTATGGCAAGCGTGACTTAGTCAAACAGATCTTTCTGCTTCTTACTGCCAACAACGACTTTCGTCTCACCATCCACAAATTGCACTATAGCGTCACCATTCACTAACTGCGCTGATTGCGTGACGATGGCACCAGCTTGCTTCACGATGGCAAATCCGCGCTTCAATACCTGATGCACATCCAAATGCTGCAACTGAGAGGCCATCAACTCCACACGTTGTGCCGCCTGCTCCAATTTGCGTTCCATGAGCGGCGTCAGCCGCGCCATTACCAATTGCACACGGTGCGATTGCTGCGTGAGTTGCTGCACAATATGCGAAGGCGTAAGCTTCGCACTCAACAATTTCACGCGTTGACCTGCACGTTCCAACACGCTCGGCAAGGCGATATTCATACGTGTTGCAAGCTCATCGACGCGTTGTGACGCAAGGCCGAGCAGATTCGCAAGACTCGGCAAACCGCGCGCCACACCCACCAAGCGCTCCTGCGAAAATTGTAGTTTGCGATGCAATGCTTCGCGCATTCTGAGGCCCTGCTCTTCGACAAGAAGCAATAGTTCTTCACGCACGGGCACAGCCATTTCAGCAGCCGCCGTTGGTGTTGGCGCACGTACGTCCGACGCATAATCAATCAGTGTTGTATCGGTTTCGTGGCCAACTGCCGAAATCAATGGAATGGTTGATGCCGCCGCCGCACGCACTACAATTTCTTCGTTGAAACACCACAAATCTTCAATTGACCCACCACCCCGCGCTACAATCAGCACATCAGGTTTAGGAGAAAAATTCTGAAATCCCGCGATGGCACTTGCCACCTGTTCTGCTGCGCCCTGCCCTTGCACCGCCACAGGCCAAACAATAACATGGCTCGGGAATCTGTCCGAAATGCGATGCAGAATATCGCGAATCACCGCACCGGTTGGCGAAGTAATCACGCCAATCACCCGCGGCAAATAGGGAAGCGGCTTTTTGCGTGATGCATCAAATAAACCCTCAGCGGCAAGTTGCTGTTTACGTTTTTCAAGCTGCGCCATCAGCGCGCCAATGCCCGCAGGCTCAATCGACTCAATCACCAACTGATATTTCGAACTACCAGGATAAGTCGTAAGCCGACCTGTTGCAATCACCTCCAACCCTGCCTCGGGCTTATGGGCGAGCTTCTGGAACGTGCCCTTCCAGCACACAGCATCCAGCACCGCTTTATCGTCTTTCATCGTCAGATACGCATGGCCAGACGACGCATTCACCGAGATTTTCGAGACTTCACCGCGCACACGCACTTGCCCGAACGTATCCTCGACCACACGTTTGATGTGCCCTGCAATTTCCGAAACGCTATATTCAGGTTGATTATGCGTGAATGCCATGGCTAAACACTAGCAGTGAATTCGGGGATTCCTATGAAAATTTTGGTAATCGGCTCCGGCGGTCGCGAACACGCCATTATCAAGGCGCTGCTGAGAAGCCCTTCGAAGCCGCATGTCATCTGCTCGCCGGGCAATGCAGGCATCAGGCACTGCGTGCCATGCGTTCATTTAGAAGATGTCGTGTCATACTGCAAAAGCGAAGCAATCGACCTTGTGATTATCGGCCCCGAAGCACCACTGGTCGAAGGTCTGGCGGATGAGTTGCGTGCAGCAAATATTGCAACCTTTGGCCCTAGTAAAGCAGGTGCACAGGTCGAAGCATCGAAAGATTTCACCAAAAAACTTTGCGACACATATAACCTACCAACCGCAGCATACAAAACCTGCCACACGAAAGAAGAAGCCCTCACCTATCTAAAACAACAAGGCGCACCGATTGTAGTGAAAGCCGACGGCTTGGCCGCAGGCAAAGGCGTGACCGTTGCGATGACGGAAGCGGAAGCAGAAGCAGCAATCGCAGATTGTTTTGCAGGTGCCTTTGGCGCAGCAGGCAGCATTGTGGTGCTGGAGGAATGTCTGGTCGGTGAAGAAACCAGCGTATTCGCATTGAGTGATGGTAAGCGCGCCGTATTATTTGCCAGCGCGCAAGACCATAAGCGCGTCGGCGATGGTGATACAGGCCCCAACACAGGCGGCATGGGCACTTATTCGCCCGCACCATGCTCAACGCCCGCGATTGAAAAAGAAGTGATGGAGAAAATTATTACACCCGCAATCGAAGGGTTAGCGAGTGAGGGAATTCCCTATATCGGCGTGCTGTTCGCAGGCATTATGATTACGGCGAAAGGCCCCAAACTCATTGAGTTTAATTGCCGTTTCGGTGACCCTGAAACGCAAGTCATGTTCGCGCGCTTTAATGGCGATGCTGCAAAATTATTGCATAGCTGCGCGATTGGCAATCTCGATACGCAATATCTTTCGTTCGACGATGTTTCAGCACTCTGCGTGGTCATGGCCGCGAAAGGCTACCCCGCCACACCGCTCAAGGGCACCGTGATTCATGGGCTGGAGGGTGCTGCACAATATGCCGATATTTTACATGCAGGCACTGCCGAAAAAGACGGTGAAATCATTGCCAATGGTGGGCGTGTATTGAATGTAGTGGCAACGGCCCCAACGCTGAAAGAAGCGTTTGATAAAGCTTACGCAGCAGTCGATGCTATCAACTGGCCCGAAGGCTTTT
The DNA here is from genome assembly GCA_049314715.1 of Rickettsiales bacterium. Taxonomy (GTDB): domain Bacteria; phylum Pseudomonadota; class Alphaproteobacteria; order Rickettsiales; family UBA3002; genus JAFLDD01. The sequence goes on along the minus strand of JBMOEL010000030.1, from coordinate 317 downwards.
GCCGTCGCGACATTGGCTGGCGGGCGTTGGGTTAGCGCGTAACAACACAATCAACAACTTCTGTCGTTCTGGCGGCAGTAACCGCTCTTTGCTCTTTTAAGCGCGCAACATACTCAGGTGTTGTTGCCCCCGCAAAGGCTTTCGCACGACTTAGGGCACCACCTCTAACATCATCAGAAAGTTTCTGACCTTGTTGCAGAAGCGTCCCATTAGCCGCATCTTGAACCACTCTGATCATGGGCTTTAGTGGGCCAGATACTGCCGTATCATCCATTGCGCGCAGCTTACTGAAGCTCTCACCTAATGCTTCAAGCTTC
>JBMOEL010000029.1:0-16183 GCA_049314715.1 Rickettsiales bacterium | reverse complement strand
CGACCTGCTTAATGAAGTGGCCATTGCCACCCGAAATATCAATGAGGGTTTTGCCCGCAACATCCAGCCCTGATGGCTTCAGATAATCACGGATGAATTCCTGCCCCTCGCCTACTGCCCAATTGATATGGGTGTTGTCGATGAAGTAATCATACATTTTCTCGTCATTGAGCGTGTTGCTCTTTTTCAAATCTGCATAAGGCAGGAAGCCAAGCGAGTAGGATGATTTCTGCTCGCTGATGGCGGTGCCACATTTCAGGCAGGTGTGCCAATGGCGCTTATAGGTATCGAGCGTTAAAAATTCGTTTGCGCCACAGCTTGGGCAAGTCTTGCTGGTCATAGGCTAGTTCTTTCTGAAGAGATAAAGGTGGCGGGTACCGCGATCGGTATCGCGTTTGGATTCGAGGGTGAAGAGGTCACCAAACGTTTCAATCGCTGCATAGAACTCTGCGTTGCCGACATCTGCGGAATGCGTTTCAAACAACAAACGACCGCCTTTTTCAAGGTAGCTGGCGCAGCGTTCGAAATGTTCGCGTAGTGGTACGCGATAATTTTCATCATCCGTCCAATGCGTCGCGAAAGAAAACACAATACTGTACGGCTTTTCGAGTTTGAAATCCTGAATCTTGGTGGCGTGAAGTTTTACACGGTCACTGATGCGCAGATAGTTGGCGCATTCATTGCCAATCTCAATCATGTAGGGATTAATGTCGATGCCCTCGGCATAGCAACCTGTGCGCAGCGCCGTATAAAGCGCGACAAAGCCGCAATTCGTGCCAAGGTCGAACACGCGGTCATTCGCGGTGACGAGCTTGCCCAACTCATAGGCATCAAAACGCTCCTCGGTGGAGCGTTCACCATAAATGCCCAAAATAGCGAGTGCTTGGTAAGGGTAGCCGTAGAAGTAATAGTACTTGCCGTAATCGACACGCTGCCGCGCCAAAATATCCCGCACTTTGGCGTGCAATTTCGGCAGGTCATGCACAAACCAGTCCGACGCTTCGTGCGTGACATGATGGTTCATGAAACGTATCAGACTGCGTGAGGCGATAATCAGCGCGTAACCCGCGCGATTAAGTATCGCGCCCAAGGCTGCACAGCGTTGGCGATAGCGCGGTTTTAGCAGAATCTGCTTTTTAGCGTACTCAGTAAACATTCAGACCCCTTACGAAATTCGCAGCCTATATATCGGGGCAATTGCGTCATGTCTATGAAATGACGAGGGAATTACAGAAATTTTGAACGAGCGATAGAGCACATCAAGCCGTATCTGGCTTTCCAGCGTGGTAGCAAGGCACGCTTGCGCGTCTTTTAGGCTGATGGTCACGAAGTAATCACCTCTAGCTAAGCCAAGATATGGGCGGGTGACGGTGACTTCATGGGTCAAAGAATCATCGAAATGCACATTATCATCGACATTCTCCATGACGGCGGTGCGTTTGCCGTATGCATCCCAAAAGGTGAGCAGATAACGTAGGCTGTAATTCCCTGATTTTTTAGCGCGTAGTTTCATACGGAAGGTCAGTGCATCGCTTTCACTGAGTTCAAGCGCGTTTACACCCTGCCCGTTTAGCCACACCCCTGTGACCAGCACATCGCCACGCCCTGGCCAACGTATGACTTCTTGACCGCTATCGGGCAATGTTTCATCACCCATTTGCGCGGCGGCATTCTCGATAGTCACGCTCTTATCGTCGACGTCTTGGGTTTGCCAGCTTAGGCGTTCCAAAAATCCCTCATAGCGTTTGGTGACTTCCAAGGTTGGCCCATCCATCACCACCTTGCCGCGCTCAATCCAAATGGTGCGGGTGCAATAGCGGTTAATCTGATCAAGCGAGTGCGACACGAGCAACAAAGTGGTGCCGTCTGAACATAGCTGCTCCATGCGGCGGGCGATTTTCTCGGACCAGTAAATATCCCCTGCGCCGAGCACCTCGTCGATGACGACGATATCAGCGGTTTGTGAGGTGGCAACCGCAAACTCGGCGCGGATGCGCATGCCGAGCGAAAGGTTTTTGACGGGTTGATTGAAATAGTCTCCAAGCTCAACGAAATCCTTGATTTCCTTGAGTTTTTTAGCCATATCGGCAGCACTAAGCTCAAGGTAGCTGAGATGTTGGCGCGCGTTTTCCTCCACGGTTTGCTCGAAGGAGAAACTTACCGAACCCGGTAGCAGGCAATAGACATTACCATCAATGATAAAGCGCCCTTGAGTGGGCGTAAAATCCCCCGCGATGAGCTTGAGAAGTGTGGATTTCCCTGCGCCGTTTCGGCCAACGATACCAATACGCGTACCGCGTGGAATCGTCAGATTCACATTGCTCAGTGCCGCAACGCTATGCGTGCCTTTAGGCACACGCGTCGTACCGTTTTTGATGACACCAAACAGATACTTCACCGCTTGCCATGGGTGAGAAAATACGGGGTAATGTTTGCTCACCCCCTCGATGGTAATCGCGTTCATTAGAGCAGATCCAACATCGCCATGCGGGCGCGCTTAAAGAGTGCCACGCCAATAAGCAGCATAGCGACCGAAAGCCCTGCGCCCAAGAGCGTCTCAATGAGAGGCGGCAAGGTATTCATGAGAATCAAATGCTGGTTCGCCGATACGAAATAGTAGAGCGGATTGAGATAGAGTAGTGGCTTGATGGAGGCAGGAATCATGTCTGGCGTATAGGCGATGGGCGTGACGACCAGCATCGCAATCACGATATACTGGATGATGAAACTCACATCGCGCATCACGAGGCCGAGCAGCGCAAGCAAACAACCAAGGCCGATAGAAAACATGAGCTGGAACAGCGCAACAACGGGCAGCAGCAATAAATGCCAACTAGGATGGGAGAATGCGATATCGCCAATTACCACGAATATTGTGGCGGGAATCAGCACGATATAGGAGACCATGACCGCTTTGGTGGGAATGAATTCAGCAGGGAAATTGCTAAACACCAGCTTCGCTTCTTTTTGTAGCGCGTTGGTGGATGTCGCCATCGCCTGCGAGAACGCAAGGAATAATACGAGGCCAGAAAACACGTTGAGCACATATTCCGCGCGCGTAAAATGCGGCACGCGAATCTCAAAAATCACCGAGTAAATCACTGCATAAAGCGAGAGCAGCAAAAATGGCCCAAGCACAATCCAGAACATGCCAAGCACGGTGCCCGCATGTTGCGCCCGCGCTTCAACTTTCACCGAACGCAGCAACAAACCAAATTGCGAAATAAAACTATCGAGTATCTTCATATTACGTACCACCACGCGCGAAGCGTCTTATCATCAGCGTTATAGGATTGTTCATATCGAACATCCAAGCGTTATTCGCAAAATCACGGTGCCGCGCTTTGGGCTGCGCCATTAACGCGTCAAATTCAGCGCGGGTGAAGCCGAGTTTCTTGCAGATATATTCAATGTCGGATTCCTGCTCCTGCGGCTCATAAAGCGGCTTGTTGAGCGCCTCCAGCGCTTGCTCGCGCGTCATCGCGCCACTGACGATGAGACTTGATAAATGCGCCTTGCGCTTGTCGACGCCCCAGCGTGTAGGCAAAATATATTCTTGGAAAAAGCGTGTAAAGCGCGACTCGCCGTGCTTGCGCGCATAGGGGCGATAGCCATACTCGGCCTTGAGTTTTGCAATGGCCGCGTCTTTGTCGTATTTCAGATAATTAAGCAGCGGTACGAACCGAACTTTACGAATAAAAATCGCGCTGAGCAATTCGAGCGGTGAAAGGAACGGGTAGTGCTTCAGCTTCACCGTGCCAAAGCGTTTATGAATGGCTTTTACGCTACGACCATCGCGCTTATCATGCACCCATGCGGTGGGGAGGATGGATTCAGTGCGCACGTTTGTGCCCGCTAGAATGGTCGGAACACCGTGCTTCGCCGCCGTCTTATATAATGTCGCTATAATCGCATGATCGGCAACGCACTCAATATCCACCACGCCCGCCTTCAGATAAGCGCGTTGCATGTCGCGGATTTCATCCCACTGCAAAACGTTGGTGACGAGGTCAATTTTCAGCTTTTCCAACAGATTGGCAATATTACTCACCGCCAAATCTGAGTTCCAACCATTATCGACATGCACGGCCAGTGGGCGCAACCCTAAGCGAATCGCCTCAACCGCTAATGCAGACGAGTCCGCCCCGCCTGAAATGCCCAATAACACATCATAAGGCTTGCCCTTTCCACGCGCTTTGACCCATGCGATACATTCGGCAAGCCGTGCGTCGGCATCCGCATCGGGCGGCACATCATGCGCTAGCCTAGTCGTAGCGGCAATGCAATGATTGCAGCCATCTGCCCCAAAAAACGTGATATTGGGGTCGGTCGTGTCCATCACGCAGCGCTGGCAGATAGATTGGGTCAAAAACCTATTCCTTTTTCTTGACTTTCTTGGGGTGTCATCCTACTCCGCTCACTAGCTATGAAAAACAGTTTAATCAAGAAGTTCCAAGACAAATCGGCGGTGATTGGTATCGTTGGCTTGGGCTATGTTGGTCTACCCCTGCTCATCCGATATGCGGAGGTGGGTTATAAGGTGCTGGGTTTTGATATCGACCATACGAAGGTCGACGCTATTAACGCTGGCAAAAGCTACATCCAGCATATTAAGGGTGAGTCTATCGCTGCGGCAGTCAAAAATGGCTCTTCCGCCACCACTGATTTTGCACGCGCCAAGGAAGTGGACGCGCTGATTTTGTGCGTACCAACGCCACTTACCAAATACCGTGAGCCGGATATGAGCTATGTGATTAACACCACAGACTCGCTGGTGCCGCATTTGCGCGCGGGGCAAATCTTCTCCCTCGAAAGCACCACCTATCCCGGCACGACGGACGAAGAATTACTGCCGCGTGTAGAATCTACAGGCCTTAAGGTAGGTAAAGACATCTTCCTCGTCTTCTCGCCTGAGCGCGAAGATCCCGGCAATCCAAAATTCAGCACACGTTCCATTCCAAAGGTCTGTGGTGGTCACACGCCAGAGTGCTTGGAAGTCGGCTTAGCGCTTTATGGTCAGGTGATTGATAAAGTCGTGCCGATGAGTTCGACCCGCGCTGCCGAGCTTTGCAAGCTGCTCGAGAATATTCACCGTGCGGTGAATATTGGTCTCGTGAATGAAATGAAAATCGTCGCCGATAAAATGGGTATTGATATTCACGAAGTGATTCGTGCAGCCGCGACCAAGCCATTTGGGTTTGTGCCTTATTATCCTGGTCCAGGTCTTGGCGGGCACTGCATTCCCATCGACCCATTTTACCTAACATGGAAAGCGCGTGAATATGGCGTGCATACGCGATTCATTGAGCTGGCGGGGGACGTGAATTCCTCCATGCCGGATTATGTAGTTTCCAAACTGACGCATGGGCTCAATGAACAAAAAAAGTCGGTGCGCGGTAGTAAAGTGCTGGTGCTTGGCATCGCGTATAAAAAGAATGTCGATGACATGCGTGAATCGCCTTCGGTAATTTTGATGGAGAAACTGCGCGATTTAGGTGCCGACGTTGCCTACAGCGACCCGCATATACCGAGTTTCCCAAAAATGCGCGAGCACTCGTTTAATTTGAAAAGCGTTGAGCTGAACGAGAAAAATCTAGCCGCCTATGATTGTGTATTGCTGACCACCGACCATGACGCGTTCGATTATGCGTTCATTGAGAAGCACGCTAAGCTCATTGTCGATACACGTGGGCGCTATACCGACCCTAAACCTCATATCGTGAAGTCATAACGTCATGCGCAATTTTCCTGCACCCATCACTGACCGCAAAGTTCGCATCGCACTAGTGGGCTGCGGGCGTATTGCCAAAAATCATTTCTCGGCGATTGCACATCACAACAAAGACCTTGAGCTGGTCGATGTGTGCGATGTCGACGCAGCAGCGCGTGATGCTGCCGCAAAAGAAACAGGCGCTAAAGCGCATAGCAACCTTACGGACATGCTCAAAACCACGAAGGCGGATGTGATTGTGCTGACAACGCCAAGCGGCCTGCACCCTGAACAAGCGGTGGAAATTGCCAAAGCGGGTCGCCATGTGATGACGGAAAAGCCGATGGCCACACGCTGGCATGACGGCTTGCGCATGGTGCGCGCCTGCGATGAGGCGAATGTGCGCCTATTCGTGGTGAAACAGAATCGCCGCAACGCTACCTTGCAACTGCTGAAAAAAGCAGTGGATGCGGAGCGGTTTGGCCGCATCTATATGGTGAATGTGAATGTATTCTGGACGCGCCCGCAAGAATATTACGATAGTTCGCCTTGGCGTGGTACATGGGAATTTGATGGCGGCGCGCTCATGAACCAAGCCAGCCACTATGTCGATTTGCTTGATTGGTTGATTGGGCCGATTGAGAGCATTCAAGCCTACACCGCAACACTGGCGCGCAATATCGAAGTCGAAGATACTGCCGTACTGAACGTCAAATGGCGTTCAGGCGCGCTGGGTTCGATGAATGTCACCATGCTTACCTACCCTAAGAATCTTGAGGGCAGCATCACCATCATTGGCGAAAAGGGCACGGTGCGTGTTGGCGGCGTTGCGGTCAATGAGATCCAGCATTGGGACTTCGCCGAGAAACTGCCCGAAGACGAAAAAATCAAAACTGCGAATTACGAGACCACCTCGGTTTACGGTCATGGCCACCCGCTTTATTACCAGAACGTGATTGATACACTGCGCGGTAAAGCTGAAGCCGAGACGGATGGTCGTGAAGGCCTCAAGTCGCTTGAGGTATTGATTGCGGCCTATCTTGCGGCGCGTGACGGCAAGCGCATCGCGCTGCCACTGGACTATTAATATGGCCGTTCACCCTCAGGCGAATATTCACCCCACCGCGATTATCGACGACGGCGCGACCATTGGCGTGAACACACGCATCTGGCATTGGGTGCATGTGTGCGGTGGTGCAAAAATCGGTGAGAGCTGTAGCTTTGGGCAAAACGTGTTTGTCGGTAATGATGTGGTCATCGGCAACAACGTGAAAGTGCAAAACGGTGTGTCGATTTACGACGCGGTGCGTTTGGAAGACGATGTGTTTTGTGGCCCGCACATGGTGTTTACTAATGTCTATAATCCACGCTCAGCCGTATCACGCAAAAATGAATATCGCCCGACGCTGCTGAAAAAAGGCGTTACGGTCGGCGCTAACGCAACGATTGTGTGCGGCGCAACGCTTGGTGAATATGCGTTCGTCGGTGCTGGCGCGGTTATCAATAAAGACGTGCTGCCTTACGCGCTGATGGTTGGCGTTCCCGCCCGCCGTACAGGGTGGATGTGCAAATGCGGTGTGAAACTGGAAGGCACGGGCAAGGTTACCTGTGAATGCGGCAGTACGTATGAAATCACCTTCAACGCGTGCAAAGCTGCATGAGTGAAAAAATCGAATTTATTGATTTGAAAGCGCAATATGCTGCGCTGAAATCGCGTATCGACGCGCGTATGCAAGCCGTGCTTAACCATGGGCAATTCATCATGGGCCCTGAGGTGCGTGAGCTCGAAGAAAAGCTTGAAGTATTCACGGGCTCGCACCATTGCATCACCGTTTCCTCGGGCACGGAGGCGTTATTGATTGCATTGATGGCGCTGGATATTGGCTGTGGTGATGAAGTCATCACTACGCCCTTCACCTTTGTATCGACGGCGGAAGTCATCGCGCTGGTGGGTGCAACGCCCGTATTTGTCGATGTAAACCCTAATACCTGCAACATGGATGCTGCACTACTCAAGGCAGCGATTTCGCCGCGCACCAAGGCGATTATCCCTGTATCGCTTTATGGCCAGACAGCGGATATGGACGCGATTAACGAGGTTGCGGGCACTATTCCCGTGATTGAAGATGCGGCGCAAAGTTTCGGTGCAGAATATAAGGGTAGAAAAAGCTGCAACCTCTCGACCATTGGCTGCACTAGCTTTTTCCCCAGCAAACCATTGGGCTGTTATGGCGATGGTGGCGCCATTTTCACCAATGACCCAGCACTCGCCAAAGCTATGCGCGAGATTCGTGTGCATGGTCAAGAGAAGCGCTATTACCATACGCGCATTGGCGTGGGTGGACGTATGGATACGTTGCAATGTGCAATCGTCCTCGGCAAGTTTGAGCAGTTTGATTGGGAAATCGAACAACGTATCGCTGCCGGTCATCGCTACAAAGACATGCTTGGCAGCCACCCTAACATTCAGTTGTTAGAAGTCGCGGCAGATCAAACCTGTGTATGGGGTCAATATACCGTACAAGTCAAAAACCGCGACGCTGTTTTGGCGACACTCACTGCCGCGGGCATTCCGACCGCAATCCACTACCCCACGCCGCTACATCTTCAGCCTGCCTATAAAAATTTCTGCCGTATTTCGGGTAGTCTCACCCATTCGGAAACAGTTGCGAATCGCGTGTTCAGCTTGCCGATGCATCCTTATTTGGATGAGGTTACGCAGCGCCGCATTGCGGATGCGCTTATTGCCGCGGTGGCGTGATGCTCGCCCTTTTGGCACATATCCCCAATCTTTTACTTATCGCAACACCGCTTTTACTGCTGATTTCTACCAAACTTGTTTCAACGATGATGAGTATTGTGGCGGTGTTTGTGTTGATATTGCACCCACAACGCTGGGCAATCTTGCGCAGCCTATCGCATAGACGCGGCCTTACCTTACTCATGGCTTTGTTACTGATTTGGCCGCTTTTGACTGCCATCTGGTCCGTGGATGGTGGTGAGTCGCTGAGTGGTTGGCTGCGCGTTACCCTTATGATGTTGGTAGGCGCTATCCTGTGGGTTACGGTGGATGGTTTTGTGCCGCCCGCCCCATCGCAGCTTATTCGCCGTGTGGCGCTTTCATGCATCGTGGTGCAATGTTTTATCGCACTCGAAACGGTGGCTGGCATTCCCGTTCTCATCTGGGTAATAGATTGGTTCGGCGGCGATCACTACAAACTCGTGATGCAATATCTCAACCGCTTTGCGAATGCGATGCCGCTAATTACCTTCGTACTCATCTACGGTCTCATGACACAGAAGATGCGCGTTCTGGCGTGTGAATTGCTGGTGGTCACCACGATAACGTTACTCTCGCTCGATAGTAATTCGGCCATGTTAGGCTTAGTGGCGGGTAGTGGCGTGTGGCTACTGATGGCTGGCTTTCCAAGGCTCACCATGTCGAGCCTACGTATCGTTCTGCCACTTGGATTTTTGCTATTAACCGTGGCGACCTATGCACTTTTAACACTGCCTGAGCTTGCCAGCCTGCGCGAAAGCTTCGCGAGTTTTTCGGCTGGACGTATGCCGATTTGGCATTCGCTTATCGTGAATAGTTGGGATCATATGGTATTGGGTTGGGGCATGTCGACTACGCACCTTATTCCGTATAGCCCTGAATTGCCCAAGCAGATTGCTTTTTCAGGTCCACCTCTTCATCCGCATCACTCGGCGCTACAAGTGCTGTTAGAGCTGGGTGCAGTCGGTTTGTTGCTTTTCACCGCTGCACTGTATCAATTGCTAAAGCGTGTCGCTCATCTGCCTAAGGGTCTGCCGCAAGAGGCAGCTGTGGCACTGATGATTGCGTATCTCGCAACGGGCCTTTCGTCATTTAGCATCTGGGCGAATTGGTGGATAGGCATGGCGTGGCTTGCGGCAATTCTGTGGCGCTACTTCGCACCAGCACGCTAATCACTATATTTTGCGAAGATCTTCTCGATTTCTTCTAGCTTAGTTGTCACATTTTTCGCATCACCATTCTCGATTGCATGCTGCACACAATGCTGCAAGTGGCGCGTCATAATCTCTGCCTCGACGCTTTTAATCGCAGCGCGCGCGGCGCGGCATTGCGCTAGGATTTCTGGGCAATAGCGGCGCTCTTCGATCATCTTTTTCAAGCCATCAATCTGGCCTGCAATACGGTTCAATTTCTTGACTTGTGCGGCATGTGAGGGATGTTCGTGTTTCTTAACCATAAAAAATACTCGGCGCGATGAAGGAGAAGAATCCGCCAATCGCATACATGGTGAGTGAGAAAAAATAGATACGTTTATTCCATTTACGTTGCTTGCCGCATGCTTTTGCCAATCCCTGATCGGTAGGGCATGGGGCATTGCGGGCGCGCCATAATAAATATCCTGACAAGCTGAGCATCACCGTCGCATAGGAAAATACCTCAATTTTATGCCGACTAATCCAGATGAGTTGTGGTACCGCACTGGTAAGACTAATCAGCGCTGCACCCGCACCTAGCGTTACGAGTAACGCTGGCAGTGCGCAGCAAACGAGCGTGGATGCCGAGGTAAATAGACTGAGCGTTGAAACAGCGTGATGCCCGTGCTTTTTGATGTGTTTACGCATTAGATGCGCTCAATCTTTGTCACATCAAACCCTGCATCGGTAATCGTGCTTTTGATATCGGCATCGCTTATGTCTTGGCCCTCTTTGGTAATGATAGTCACCAATCCTGCATCTAAATCGACTTTCACTTTATCGACCGATGCTTTTTCTTTGAATGAATGCTCGACACCCTGCGCGCAGAATGCACAGACAAGCCCTTTTACTTTTGCGTGAATCTCACCTGCATAAGCACCCGTGCTCAACAGTGCGAGTGTCGTGGTGATAAGTAATGTGCGCTTCATAACGTCCTCCTAAAATTGTAAATTCATTGCGGCGAATATGGTGCCGCGATTGCTGATGCCTAATTCACCCAATACAGGGCCTTTGAAAACGCGCAGCACAGGGCCAATTTGAAAGGGAATATCGCCCTCAGGCTCGTGATCCGTCTGCAGAATAATCCACGGCTGCCACTCTTCGTAAGACGCTTTATAGGGCGCAATACCCAATCGCGCGCGCTCCTCAAAATGGCTCTCGGTGATGGCATCATCCGTTGCCATGTAGTGGTTCTGGTACGCTACCATCCACCGTCTATCTTCCCAATCGGCAATCATACCGATGCGGCCGACGGGTGCTGTCTCGCCACCATTCTCGGCTACGCCTGCGCCACCCATCAGGTAGAAATTGGTTTGTGATTTCTCGGCATTGTGGCGATAGGCCAGCCAATTGGCGTCCACTGTGTTTACCCACGCATGCTCACTATTAAAATAGAGGCTGGTCAAGCCCAGCGAATAGCGCGCCGTGGGCGAATAATCGACCGAGGCTGAGGTATGGTCGCCCGTCACCTCGACCATCGGCATCGTGCCGCCGGGGTAGGAAACCACGCGCGCCTCGGCGCTGAATGCGCCCAACGCCACTATACTTGCAAGCATATATCTCATACGTCCTCTATATACCCCCACGGGGTATAAGGCAAGCGGTGTTTGAGAGGGTGGATAAATGCCGCAGCCAGCCTTGCAAAATACAGAGCGTCTAGTATGACTGCGGCATGGCTGGTCATTCACAGTTTAAAAACATCATGGTGCGCAAGGGCGCGCAGGATAAAAAACGCGGCAAGGTTTTTACCAAAATCATCCGCGAAATCCTCGTGGCTGCCAAAGCAGGCGGCGACATCAACAAGAACCCGCGCTTGCGCGCTGCTGTCATCAAAGCGCGACAAGAGAACATGCCGAAAGATAAAATCGAAAACGCGATTGCCAAAGGCTCAGGCGCGAACAACACCGAAAACTATGACGGCGTGCGCTATGAAGGCTATGGCCCTGCGGGGGTTGCCATCATCGTTGAGGCATTGACTGACAACCGCAATCGCACCGCCTCTTCCATCCGCGATATCTTTACCTAACATGGTGGCAATATGGGTGAGTCGGGCTCGGTTGGCTTTATGTTCGAGCATATTGGCATTATCGAATATCCCGCCGCGCAGATTCTTGAAGAGGCCATGTTAGAAGCCGCCATCGAAGCTGGTGCTGATAATTGCGAAACGGCAGGCGATGCGCATACCATCACGTGCACCATGGAATCATTCGGCCCAGTGCGCGACACATTGGCAGCGAAATTCGGCGACGCGAAATCTGCCAAGCTAGCGTGGAGCGCCAAGATTACCGCACCTGCTTCTGGTGAGGCGGCGAAGGATTTACTCGAACTCGTTGAAGCACTGGAAGACGATGACGACGTGCAGGAAGTCTATACGAATGTGGAGATGACTGCCGACACACTGGAGAAGCTCAGTGCGTAGAATCATTGGCATTGATCCAGGGTTGAATAGCACAGGTTGGGGTATTATTGACGTAAAAGGTTCTGCGCTGCAGTTCATTGCGTGCGGCACTATTTCTGCAAAAGATACTTCGCAAACCATGGCGGAGCGCGTGCTGATTCTTTCGGAAGGGCTCAAAAAAGCGATTGCCGAATTTTCACCGACCGAAGCGGCGATGGAAGAAACCTTTGCGACACAAAATGGTCAATCCACCTTGAAGCTTGGGCAAGCGCGTGGCGCACTCATGCTGACGCTGGCGCAGGCAAATCTCACGGTGGGTGAATATGCGGCGCGCTCAGTGAAAAAAGCGATTGTCGGCACTGGCACGGCCGATAAAAATCAGATTACGCAGATGGTGGGAATATTATTGCCCGCTTCAAAAGACGCGATGAAAAACCAAAAACACGATGCGAGTGATGCGCTGGCCATTGCGATTTGCCATGCCAATCATTCACAGCATAGGAGCGCAGCATGATCGGTAAATTGACGGGTAAGCTCGACGCGGTATTCGACGACCATATTCTGATTGATGTGAATGGTGTCGGCTATATTGCGTTTTGTTCTGCACGCACCATGCGTATGTTACCCGATATTGGCGGCATGGTGAGCCTGATCATCGAAACGCATGTGCGCGAAGACCATATTCACCTTTATGGTTTTGGTTCGGCGATTGAGCGTGAATGGTTCAAGATTCTCACTACCGTGCAAGGGGTCGGCGTAAAAATGGGCATGGCAATTCTTGGTCATTTCTCGCCGGAACAAATCATCAACTGCATCGCCGCCCAAGATAAAAAAGCGCTGACGCAAGTGAGTGGTGTTGGGCCCAAACTTGCGGAACGTATTGTGGTCGAGCTCAAATCTACGGTAGGTAAAATAACCGGCGGCGCAGTCATGCCGATGGTAGTGACCAACGAAAAATCTGCCAAACAAAATGCAACACCCAGCATGGGTGAGGATGCGGTTTCGGCACTGGTGCATTTGGGCTATCAGCGCGCCGATGCGTTCACCGCCGTTGCGCGCGTATTGCAGCAAAAGCCTGATGCAAAACTTGACCAGCTGATTCGTGACGGATTGAAGGAGTTGGCGGCATGAAGCAATCCTCCGTACTCGCCGCTGAACAGGTCGAAGGTGATGGTGTAGAATCCTCGCTGCGCCCGCAAATGATTTCTGATTTCACGGGTCAGCCACAAGCGGTCGAGAATCTAAAAGTATTTATCGCTGCTGCAAAATCACGCAACGAAGCACTCGACCATGTGTTGCTCTATGGCCCTCCGGGTTTGGGTAAAACCACACTCGCACAGATTGTATCACGCGAGCTGGGCGTGAATTTTCGTGCCACTTCCGGTCCACTGCTCACCAAGGCGGGTGACTTGGCGGCGATTCTGACTAATCTAGAAGCCAATGACGTGTTGTTTATTGACGAGATTCATCGCCTCAATAGCGCAGTCGAAGAAGTGCTCTACCCCGCGATGGAAGATTATAAGCTTGATGTGATTATTGGCGAGGGCCCCTCGGCGCGCACCGTGCGAATTGAGTTGCCGAAGTTCACACTCGTGGGTGCAACCACACGATTGGGTTTGCTCACGGGGCCATTGCGTGACCGTTTTGGTATTCCACTGAAACTCAATTTCTATGATGTCGCCGAGCTACGTAAAGTGGTCGAGCGCGCCTCTGCATTACTGAATCTGAAGCTCACGGGCGATGGTGCCGAAGAAATTGCCAAGAGGGCACGTGGTACGCCGCGTATCGCGGTGCGGCTACTGAAACGCGTGCGCGACTTCGCCCATGCGAATGGTGAGAAAGAAGTAAATGCCAAACTGGCCGATGCGTCGTTAAAGCGCCTTGAAGTGGATGGGCTTGGCTTGGATGCCTCCGACCGTCGTTACCTCAATTTCATTGCCGAGCATTATCAGGGCGGTCCTGTGGGTGTAGAGACGATTGCCGCGGGGCTTTCCGAAGCGCGTGATTCGATTGAAGAAACAGTCGAGCCATTTTTATTGCAGCTTGGCTTCATTCAGCGTACCCCGCGCGGGCGTATGTTGACCCTCACCGCCTATAAACATCTCGGCCTCACCGCCCCCAGCCGCTCGCCCGACCAGTTGGGGCTATTGGATATCCAAGAATAACAATCACTTATAGTGTCATCATGCTGTCATATTACCCTGCTATATTCTAAGGTAGGGGTACTCTGTGCGGACAGCAGAAACAGAAGCATTAGTTAGAAAATTACTTAGAAGCAATCAAGCCATTGGCATTGGTGAAATGCACACACAACTTGCGTGCAGAGAATTTCTAATCGAACACATGCACATATTTAAAGAGGAAGGCGTTAAGTTCCTATACACGGAAGCATTGCCTCACATGAAGTACTTTCAGCCTAACGTGCACTACAAACCAGAAGAGTATCTTAAACTCGTGGATATGGTGGCAGCGCTGCAATTGAAATATCCAGGCATATCTTATGAAGATAATCAAGCCTTGATTATAAATTGGGCTACCAAAAACCCGACTCTTGATCCACACAAGATTCAAGAACTGGACGAGCTTTGCGAAGCATATTCAAGACATGATTATACTCTAACCAAGTTAATGAAGACTGCGAAAGCTCATGGCATCAAAATATTCGGAGCAGATACTGTAGCTTTAGATTTAAATCAGGCTCTATCGAACAACCGCTTCCAATCTATGTTTGATAACGCCGTTGCATTTTTTACGAAATTCAGAACTCAGGGTAAAACCGTCTTTCACATGGGGGCTGCTCACCTTGGGGAATTTAAAGATCACTTACCGTCTATTTGTCGGGAGCTAAAGATTCCTTCGATAGCAGTGGCGGAAGGCCCGCAATTTCATCCTGAAATTATAAACGATGGAATGTTGCAATTCACAAAAGCGCCTAATGAAGGCCCATTGCGCGCAAACTATTTCATTCAAGGCCAGCATGCTAAAGTTGATCATGTAACAACTAGCTTTCCTGATGATTTTATTGCTGAGGCGGAAGTTGTAGACCCAGCTAGAAAGAAAACTATACCATCTAGTTTTCACGGCGCTGAAAAATTAAAAACAGCATCAGACTTGCCCCCAAGACCTCCAACACCAGTGATTAAAGAATCGCCAAATATCATCAAATGGTTCAATGAACTATCTGGCGGCAAGAAAGCTGTTATAGCAGTGGGTACGGTAGCAGCAGTTGGTGCGGTTGCAATCTTTGCACAAAAGATACTCTCCGAACAACAAGAGCAGGACAAAACACGTAGCGCATAGTGCTGCCTTGCCAAATGCATGTACTCACGTATGGTGACTGCATGCACCAAGCTCACTTCCATGACGGAGCCTTCTTCTATCCACTGCGTGTCTATTACGAGGATACGGATGCGGGTGGGGTTGTGTATCACTCGAATTTCCTGAACTTTGCCGAGCGCGCCCGCACCGAGTGCCTGCGCCATATGGGGCTGGAGCAAGGGGCTCTCAAGGAAAAAGAGCAATTTATTTTCGTCGTTTCTAAGGCAGAAATTCATTATAAACGCCCTGGCCGACTCGATGACGCGCTCGTCGTAGAAACCCGCTTGCAGAGCATTCGCAAAGCCCGTATGAGTATGCGCCAAATTGTCCGCAAAGACGATACGATACTTGCCGATATGACGATTGAAATCACCTGCGTTTCCCTTGTGAATTTCCGTTCCATGTTGGTACCAGAGTCTATTGTAACTATCTTTGCACAGCATTTACCGTTTGAGATGATAAAGGAGTAAGACATGACCATGAACGTTGCCGCCCCCGTTGCCGGAGTCGATGCCGCAAGTGTTGCAGGCACGGTGGGTACTGTGCCAGGAACCCAACATTCGCTGCTTGATTTGTTCCTGATTGCTGATCCGCTCGTCATGCTCATCATGATTATCTTGATTGGTATGTCGATTTTCTCGTGGGCCATCATGTTCGATAAATTCATGACCTATCGCCAGATTTTGGGCCGTAGCGAGAATTTCGAGAACGAGTTCTGGTCGGCCGATGCGCTGGATAAATTCTACGACAAAATCAAAAAGCGTAAATCCAAGCACCCAATGGCG
>JBMOEL010000028.1:0-16444 GCA_049314715.1 Rickettsiales bacterium | reverse complement strand
AGCAATTGGGCGAAATGCGCGCCGCACATTTGGGCTTCACGCGCCCTGAGCTTGCCGTACTCATGGCTTATAGCAAGTTATCACTCTTCGCAGATTTGCAAGAGTCCAAACTGCTCGATGCGCCCTATTTCGAGACAGACTTGTTGCGTTACTTCCCGAAAGAAATGCAAAAAGCTTATGGCGATGAGATTCGCAACCATCGCTTACGCCGCGAAATAGTGGCAACGATGATTACCAATAGCATCGTCAATCGTACGGGCATTACCTTTGTCTATGAACTGGCGCGTGAAACAGGCCTGAGTGCTGCGGATATTGCGCAAGCTTATGTCATTACCCGCGATGCATTTAAGTTGCGTGAATTATGGAGCGCCATCGAATCACTCGACGGCGTGATTGATGCGGGCGTGCAGGCTGAATTATTCAGCGCAGTGAATGGATTTATTGAACATGCGTGCCGCTGGTTCTTGCGTCATGTACCTCAGCCGATGCGTATTGATACCGTGATGCAGCAATTAGCTGAAGGCATTACGCTCTTCATTAAGCATCATGAAGCCATCATGACCCAGACACTACGCAAGTCGTATGAGTTGGCGATTGAGAATTTAATCAAACTGAATATTCCATCCGCTATTGCACGACGCGTTGCATCGCTTGAGATTTTGGCCTCCGCCTGCGATGTGGTCGAGGCAGCCAATGCGACCAAACTTCCCGTTGAGCATGTTGGCCGCGTCTATTTTGAACTTGGTGCAGAGCTTAAATTAGGCTGGCTACGTCGTACAGCACGTTCCCTCAAAACCGATACACATTGGGAACAGTTAGCAGCCACCGCATTGGTCACCGAACTTTACCAAGCGCAACAGCAACTCACAGTGCGCGTACTACGCCGCAAAAAGGGCGCAAACGCCCATGCACTCGTCGAGGGCTGGATGAAGGAAAATAGCGATTCACTACAGCGCTATTTGGGAGCGATGGAAGGCTTCAAATCACAGCAGCAAACGGCCAACTATGCCATGCTCATCGTTGCGCTACGCCAAGTTCAGTGGATTGTGAACGTTTAATAAATCCCGTTATTTGAGGTTCAGCAGAACCGAGTCAGCCATGAGCCCACGAAGTGGCGCGGAGGACTAGACAGCATGTCGATGTCCGTAGCATTAAAGACTATCGCTAATGCTTAAAATGACGCGTTCCAGTGAAGACCATCGCAATCCCAGCTTCATCCGCGGCAGCAATCACCTCAGCGTCTCGCACCGAACCACCTGGCTGCACCACTGCAGCAATACCGGCTTCTTTGGCGAGGGCAACGTTATCAGCAAACGGAAAAAACGCATCCGATGCAAGCACTGCGCCCTTTGTATCATGACCATTGGCGCGTGCTTTCTCAATAGCAATGCGCACGGAATCAACACGGCTCATTTGCCCTGCGCCGATACCAATAGTTGCACTGTCTTTTATCAGTACAATGGCATTGGATTTGACCGCGCGCACCACGTCAAAACCAAACAGGGCGGCGCGTTGATGCGATGGATGTAAGGGGCTTTTTGTAACGCATTTCCATGCAGCGTCGCTGAGTTTTTGTGCGTCTTTTGTCTGCACCAAATAGCCACCACTAATGGGCACAATCTGCCATTGCGAAAGCGGGCTTCGTGAGTTTTCTGGCTGCGCGATGAGTACGCGTAGATTCTTTTTTGCTGCAAGTTTTTGCTGCGCATCGGGGGTGACGTCTGGCGCTACAATCACTTCTAGAAAGAGGCTGCCAATCGCATCCACCATGGCCGCATCGACGGTGTGATTACATGCCAAAATTCCACCAAATGCACTCACGGGGTCACTTGCTAAGGCCTTAGTAAACGCTTCCGTCACCGTCGCGCCAAGCGCTACGCCACAGGGGTTTGCATGCTTAATAATGGCGACTGCTGGACTATCCAACGAGAGGACCAGTTGCCATGCAGCTTCAGCATCGGCGAGGTTATTATAGCTAAGTTCCTTGCCTTGCACTTGCTGTGCGAACGCTAAACCGCCCTGCCCTTGATTGCGTTGATAAAGCGCCGCCTGTTGGTGGGGATTTTCACCATAACGCAGCACGTGTGCACGTTTGGCATCGAGCAGATATTCTGGCCAGCCGCCACTCATCCATGCCCCAATTAAGCTATCATACGAGGCAGTGCGCGCAAATGCCTTGGCGGCTAATGCGCGGCGAAATTCAACCGTCGTACCGCCTGACTGAATGGCATCCAACACCGCTGGATAATCTGCGGGATCCGTTAGCACGTTCACAAACGCATGATTCTTCGCCGCAGCACGAATCATTGCAGGGCCACCAACATCAATTTTCTCTATGAGCTTTTCTGCATTATCTGTCTCGTTGAGGGTGGCCTCAAATGGATAGAGATTCACCACCAACAAATCGATTTCTTCAATGGCATGTTCGCGCAGCGCATCCACATGCGCGGGCACATCGCGCCGCGCCAATAATCCGCCATGCACCATCGGGTGTAGCGTTTTCACTCGCCCATCCATCATCTCTGGGAATTTCGTCAGCGCGCTGACATCACGCACTACAATCCCCATATCACGAATGAGTTGCGCCGTGCCACCCGTTGAGACAATATCCACGCCCGCCGCGGCAAGCGCTTTTACAAACGGCTCAAGACCCGTCTTGTCGGATACCGAAATCAAGGCGCGTTTAATAGGTCGTTTCATGGGTGATACTCTGGAATAAGAAGTGAAATTGTTTCGCGCACAGCGGCCTTGTCACCCGTGCGCGCCGCATCCGTCAAGCGTTGCAATGTGCTTAATATCGCGATGCGATCCAGTGCACGTGCTTTGGCTTGACGAATCGATAGATGCTTTGTCTCAGTAAGATTTTCTGCATCGTGGAAAAGCTCTTCAAATAATTTCTCACCCGGACGCAGACCCGTAAACACAATCTGAATATCCTCGTACGGCTTGAAGCCGGCCAAGCGAATCATCTGGCAGGCAAGCTCTTCAATGCGAATCGGTGCACCCATATCCAACACATAAATCACTGCTTTTTCCTGCACATCCGCACCGAGCACGGCCGCTTGTAACACCAGCTGCACCGCCTCACTAATGGTCATGAAATAACGGGTCATGTCCTTGTGCGTCACGGTCAGTGGTCCGCCTTTGGCGAGTTGTTTTTGGAATAATGGCACGACCGAACCCGCTGAATTCAGCACATTACCAAACCGCACGGTAATGAAACGCGTACTACAGCCATCTTGCGCCAAGGCTTGGCAATAAATTTCCGCCGCACGCTTACTGGCACCCATAATACTGGTTGGGTTCACTGCTTTGTCGGTGGAGATTTGTACCATCGTCGACACATGATTCGCGATACAGCAATCCGCAACCTGCTTACTACCTAGCACGTTGGTGAGCACGGCCTGATCGGGATTTTCTTCGGAAAGCGGCACATGCTTAATCGCCGCAGCATGAAAAACAATTTCAGGTTTTAAGTCTTGCATCACACGGTGTAATTGATCTTTATCGCGCACATCGCCGAGTATGGCATGCCGCAGCAAATCATTTGCCGTCTCAGCAAGTTCGCGGTCAATTTCATAAAGATGAAATTCCGATAACTCATAAAGCGTAATCTGCGCTGGAGCAAAGGCAGCAATTTGCCGCACCAACTCACTGCCAATAGAACCGCCTGCACCCGTAACCAACACACGCTTGCCAGCAACTAGCGCACGCATCGCGGGCCTATCCAGCATGGCAGGTGGGCGACCTAAAATATCCTCCACCGCCACAGGTTGTGCTTCATAGGCACGATTTCCGTCTCTAAGTTCGGTAAGGCCGGGCAAGCGCGCCAGCGTCACTTGAAACTGTTGCCCAACTTCCAGTAATTGCTCAATGGTCGTGCGCTCCGTATTGGGGTCGGTCAGCAACATGCGCTGCGGCGCACGGCCCTTGCGAATCAGTTTTTTGATGATGTAGCCCGCTTCTGCCACACTGCCATAGACACGCACATGGTGAATCTCGCGCCCATGTTTGCGCACTTCGTCATCAATAATCGCCACCACACGGTAGGGGAAATCATGATTACGCTCCGACTCGCGAATGAACATTTCTGCTTGCGCCGTTGCGCCAATGAGCATGACGGGAACGCGCGGCCTGCCGCGCCCTAGAAAGCGATCAATCAACGAACGGTCCGATACCACGCGCCAGAACACACGTAGCCCCATCAAACACACCATTAGCGTCATCCAATGGATGAACACTACCGAGCGCGGCATCGCATCGAGGCGTGTAATTTGGAATGAACCAAGGTAAAAAATCGCCATGGCAATCGTACCAACTTTGGCAAGGGTCATCAAATCATTGAGGGAGGTATAGCGCCAGAGCCTGCGATAGGTCCGTGAAACCAACATCACCACCATCAATACCAACGAAAATGCCAGCGCACCCTGCCACCACAAATCACGCGCGAACATCTGATCCGACAGGCGCAGATACATGGCTACTACAAAGCTGAGCGCCGCCATCGCACAATCATGCAATACGGCAATGACATTGAGCGGCTGTCTAAAAAATGCTTTCATGGCTTACGTATTAGCGCATAGAGGCACAAAGGCGCAATAGCCAGCAACCCCAGCCACCACGCCCCTGCATAGGCACAATGCGCGATAAGAAATCCCACCAAGAAAAGTATGGCAGCATTCCCTGCCCATCCATCCTGCGTGTAGCTAGTGCGCATACTTAAGTAGCCGCCAAGCAATGCACCACTTATCACCAAGGCGTCTGTAGCAATCGCATAGGGTAAATCTAACACTATCGGCCCCGCAAAAAATAGAGCCAGCGACACAAAAAAAGCGGCAAATACCCCGCGCGTAGGTGCGCCAATTGGCATAAGGGTTACGCCAGACCATACGCACAACACCATCAGCATCACTGCGAGGTTGGGAATCGCTTCCGGCAGCGCAAAGCGCGGTGCTGGCAAATCGCTCATTGCAATCACTACCAGCAGGATAATCATTACAGCGCGTTGGAAAAAAGAAATGGATTGTGCCGCATCGCGCGTACCAACAAACCATAAAAACAACGCGCCAACGGCAATAGCCGTGGGAATTAGCGCCACCATCAAAAATGCGATGGCACTCAGTGCCACATAACTCATCATGGTGAAGGCGCGCAACGGCAGTCCAAAAAATGCAGCAATGCGCTCAGCGGTGCGGCTCAACACCCACGTGATGAGTCCTGCCGAAACCGCCAAAATTACTGCATAAAGCCAAATCATGCTGCACCCTACCGCCTACCGAAGAGTTTTTCAATATCGGCGCGCTTGAGCTCAACATAGGTCGGGCGGCCATGGTTGCATTGGCCGCTATAGGGTGTTGCTTCCATCTGCCGCAGTAGCGCATTCATTTCGTCAATACTCAAGGCACGTCCTGCCCGCACACTACCATGACACGCCATGGTGCTGAGGATTTCCTCGAGCGTGTCTTTCAGCGCCAGCCCTGCATCATAGAAGGTTAAATCATCCGCCAAATCTTGTACCAAACCCGCAACATTCGCGTCACCCAATAGTGCAGGAATTTCACGAATCACTAGAGCACGTTCACCAAACCGCTCCATCACTAGCCCAAGCTGCGCCCACTCTTCACAGCGGCTCATAAGACGGTCAAGCTGTGCTTCACCTAACTCAACCATTTCCGGAATCAGCAATACTTGACGTGTGACACCTTCTGTTTGCATTGCGCGTTTGAATTTCTCATACATGAGTCGCTCATGCGCGGCGTGCTGATCCACCATAATAAGCCCGTCTTTCGTTTGCGCGAGAATATAGGTGTTATGAACCTGCGCGACCGCCGCACCGAGTGGGTAATCACGCACCTCTTGAGGCATATAGACAGGTTGGCGCTGCGCCGCAGAAGGTGGCAATGGCTGCCCAGCCCACAGGCTTTGTGGTCGTGAATCCTGCATGTGCATCGGCGCAGCGTGGTAATAGGGCATGGCTTGCGGCACGAAGGATTGCAGGGCAGCATCTGCAACCGTAGTGGCCGCACGCTGCGACACGGATTGCAACGCAGCCTTGAGCGCGCCAAGCAATAGGCCGCGCACGAATTGTGCATCACGAAACCGCACTTCCGCTTTAGCGGGGTGCACATTCACATCCACTTGGTCGGTGGGCACTTCGACAAACAATACCACAACGGGGTGCCTGTCGCGCGCGAGTAAATCTTGATAGGCAGCACGCACCACACCAAGCAATACACGGTCACGCACAGGGCGCCGGTTCACAAATAAATACTGCGACATTGAATTCGAACGACTATAGGTCGGCAGCGCCGCAAAACCCGTGACGCGCAAACCTTCGCGCGTCGCATCGACTGGCACAATATTAGCGGCAAGACCCACACCAATTATTTTCTCCAGCCGCTGTGGTTGGGCATGTAGCCAGTCAGTCGTCAGTGCCGTAAAATCACGCAGCATTTTTCCATCATGGCTCAAGCGAAAACGAATATCTGGGTGGGCCATAGCGAGGCGTTCAATCACATCTATCGCATTGGCAAGTTCGGTGCGCGCAGTTTTCAAAAATTTCAGCCGCGCTGGAATCGCATAAAACAACTCACGCACTTCTACCACCGTACCTTGCGCAAGCGCTGCAGGCATGATGGCGCTTACCTCACCACCATCAACACGAATCTGCCATGCATCACTCGCGCCCTTGGCGCGCGATGTTAGCGATAAACGTGCGACAGAACCAATCGACGGTAACGCTTCGCCACGAAACCCCATGGTGTAAATGGCCATTAAATCATCACCCGATAATTTACTGGTCGCATGGCGCTCCACCGCCAAGGCTAGCTCATCTTTTGGGATACCTACGCCATTATCGCGCACCCGAATCAGCTGGATGCCGCCTGATTCAAGCGCCACTTCAATATCCGTTGCGCCCGCATCTATCGCATTTTCGACGAGTTCTTTCACGACCGATGCAGGGCGCTCAATCACCTCACCAGCAGCGATTTGGTTGATGAGCGTTGTGCTTAATCGACGGATACTCACGTTATATCTCCGCGTAGCGCCGAAGCTGCGCGAGCCGTTTACGGCGGGGGTCACAGGGGGTAAGACCCCCTTGTATTTTATATTTTTCCATAGCCAAGCGCCTTGCGGGTTATGCGTTTCCCTTCCTCCACAGCGGGTTGATTGAAGGGATCAATCTCCAGTATGGCGGCAACTAAAATAGTCTCAATCATCCATTGCGCCATTACTTCCGCTAACGAGGCGGGAGTAAGCTCACCACGCAGTACGCGAATCGGAACACCATGTTGTTGCAAGGTAGTGACCGTTGCTTCTGACGTCGCATGCATCACATCACCCATGTGGTGTCCGGCGAGGTACTCCATACCCTTCACTGGCACGGCTGCAAGTGGCGCGCCACGCCCTTGCATATGGGGCAAAATAAGTGTGAAAATTTTATCAGGGGGGCCATCGAGATAAAGCTGCAGCTGGCTATGCTGATCAATCGCCCCAATCGCTGTTACGAGTGTTGGGCCTCGTCCGTTCTTGCCCAAACTTTCTGCCCATAATTGCTTCACCCATTGCGTCAATGGGCGCAGCGCATCGGCATAGCCCATGATGACATGAATCGGCATATCAGGAAGGCTTGCCGCATAGATTGCCGCCGTTTCTAGATATACATCTTCGCGCTTACGCCAGTCTTTCCATACAGCACTCGCAGCATCCGTTATGGCTTTTATATCGAGACCCGCAAAGGCGGCTGGCAACAATCCTACCGCACTGAATACCGAGAATCTTCCCCCCAACTCGCTGGGGTGATCAACGACCATACAGCCCAAATATTCTGCAAACGCACGTAACGGTCGCTCCTCTTTCGAGGTTAAAATACACGCATTTTTTCGCAGCACATCGGTTGCACCGCGCGATTCATAATGCGCCAACACCGCAAGCGCAGTGGCCAATGTTTCTACGGTTTCACCAGATTTGCTGACAAACAGCCACGCAGTATCTTCCAACGTCAAATGGGATAAGACAAAATCAATCGTCGCAGGGTCACAATTTTCAATGAAATCGACCTGCGAATCCGGCGCCAAATGGCATAACGCCTGTGCGCCGAGACTGGCGCCACCCGTGCCAACGACCATGAGTTTTGAGGCAACAGAGCGCAATGTTTGCGCAGCAAGCGTGATTTCAGGATTCGTGATGATAGGGTGGGTGAGAAGTGTAGCGGCGCGCTTAAGAATCACATCTTTTTGCTGCAAGAATTGCTGCACACGCTGCTGTTGGCCTATCGGCAAAGCTGCCGCAAAATAGCTGCGCTCTTCCTGCCAACTCATGGCGTATGTTCTGCCTCTGGCTTGCCGCCCACTCCAATAAACAGCAAACGTTTTGGGTCAAGCAAGGTCTTGGTGGCGCGATTCATATCGCTACAGCTCACCGCATCAAAATAGTCATTCCGTTTGGCAATATAATCCTCACCTAAATCAAAAATCTGCATGGTGAGCAGCATCAAGGCGACGCTGCGCGTATTATCCATTTGCAGCGGGAAATTGCCCTTCACAAAGGTTTTAATATCCGCACATTCCTGTGTCGTAACCCCATTCAAATAAAGCGTGCGGAACGTTTCTTGCACCCGCGCAATTGCCTCATCGCGCTTAGAGTTGCGGGTAGAAAGAGCGCCACTCAACAAGACTGCACCACGATATTCATCAAGCGCAGCACCCACAGAATAGACCAGCCCGTCTTTTTGACGTAGATCCTGATTAAGGCGCGATGTTAGACTACCGCCGCCACCTACAATCTCCATCAGCAAATAGGCAGCATAAAACTCAGGGTCCTTACGGCGAATACCCGGCGCTGCAAATAACACGGTGCTTTGGGGAACATTGACACTATCATCGATAATCACACCTTGCGTTTGTATAGCGACATTAGCAACCCCTACCGCCCCCGTATCATTTTGCGGCAAGGCTCGTATAAGTGGCGCCAGCACCGTATCAAGTAGCGCCTCATCCACGTCACCCGCTGCCGACACCTTCAAGTTGCCAGACGTTACATAAGTATCAATAAACTGTCGTATATCGGCTTCCCCTATGCGCGCTATGCCCTGCGCATCACCAAGCCGAGGATTGGCATAGGGATGATTCGCAAAAGCCTTTTGTGCAAATAATCGCGTCGCGCGGTAAGCCGCACTTTCATTGGCGCGATGCAGATCTGCCAGCTGCGCCGCTTTACTGCGCGCCATATCCGCACCATCTAAACGTGGTTTAGTAAGCGCCTGCACGACAAGTTTCCCAGCAAGTGCTGCATGTTCTTTGAGGGTATGAATATGGATGACAAGCCTATCAGAGCTCACTTCGCTCGTGATAGAAATAGCGTTTTCTTCCAGCGCCTTTTGGAAAGCCAGCGCATCATATTTTCCAGCGCCTTCAAGCAACATACTTGCTGTTAATTGTGCCAAACCCAGCGCGTCTTGCGGATCGCTTGCGTAGCCCGCACCTTCAAATGATAAAATTACATGCACTACCGGCAAGGTATCATCTGGCGCGTACCACGCTGTCACATCACGATCGAGTGTGGCGGTCTCTACTTCCACTGCATGCGAAGCAAACGGCAGTAACAGCAGCAGTGATGCTATGAGATTACGGAGCATGCGAACCCTCCGCTTCTTTAGGCACCAATATACCGGTTACTTGTCGGCTTGGCACCATGACCGCACGCGCCGCTTGCATCATCTGCTCAGGCGTCACCGCATCCAACGTATCGCTCCAATGATAAAATACCCGCTCATCCAATCCCAAAATATAAAGCTGTCCCATCACATGGGCGAGTGGCGACAGGCCATCTTGCGCATAGATAGTTTCGGCTTTGAGAAGGTTTTTAGCGCGTCCCATATCCGTAACATCAGGCACGTCACTTAGGGCGCGCATCACTTCAGAATCGAGCGCCGATTCTAATCGCTCCAACGTTACACCCTGCGCAGGTTCTGCCGTAATCGTCAGGCTGCTTGGTCCTTCAAACCAATCACTATAATCAACGGAAACAGAGGTAGCGATTTTCTGATTACGCACCAATTCATTATACAAGATACTGGTTGTTCCACCGCCTAAATACTGCGCCCATACATGCAGCGGCATCACATCTTTGGTGGCAGCAAATTTAATGCTGGGTGCAATATAGGAGCGCACTAATTGCGGCTGCTCTACCCGAGCATCACGCAGAATAACGCGGCGCTCAGAACGGCTAGGCAATAATTCCTCAGGCCAATGACGCTTGGGTTGGACACCAGCACGCAACGGCCCATAATGCTGCTGAGCGAGCTTACGGACCTCGGCAACCTCAACATCACCCGCCACTACCAATACCATATTACTTGGACGATAATGGCTCGTCATGAAATCGCGCGCGTCTTTTACCGCATAGCGCGCAATATCCTCAGGCCAACCAATAGTCGGTTGCCGGTAAGGGTGATTCAGTAACTGCACCGCATCTACCTCTTCAGCTAGCAGCGCGGTCAATTGATTATCAACACGCCATTTGCGTTCTTCTTGAATGACGGGAATTTCGCGTGCAGCACGTTTAGAATCCAGCGCCAAATGCTCCAGCCTATCTGCTTCCATGGCCATCACGGTTGCTAAATGCTCTTTCGCAATCGTCACATAGTAGGTCGTATAATCACGTGTGGTGTAAGCATTATGCTCACCACCCAAGCTTGCTATGATACGGTCATATTCACCTTCAGGGTGTTTCTTCGTACCCGTAAACATCAGATGCTCAACGTAATGCGCAAGTCCGGTTTTGCCATAGGGGTCATCTGCCGCACCTACGCGCACAAATAGCGCATGCTCAACCGCAGGAATACGGTGATTAGGCATCACCACCACGCGCAAGCCATTACGCAAGGTAAAGCTCTCCACAGGAACGGCTTGTTTGATATCATACGTATCGGATCGCGGTGCCGCCGTATAAATATACACAGCCGCCACCGCACCAAGCAATAGGACGATAAGGGGGATGAATAGTTTCTTGAGCATTAAAAAATCTTGTCGATGACGGAGGTGTTTTCTTTCGCTTCCGGCACTTTGCCTTTATTGACTGGCTTGCCTTTTTCTTTATTACGGCGAATACGTTTTGCCTCTTTCTTCGCGTCAACGATAGGCTCTGCGCCATCCTCTTTCGTCAACTGATCAATCAGGGATTTTTCATTCGAACCATCCACAGGGGTGCGCGTGTCTGCACCAAGTTTCTGGCGAATCTCAGGGTCGGCATTGCTGGCGCCGAGCTTATCAAGAATATTTGATTCCGCTGAAGTTTTGGCATCGCTCGCAATTACCGGATCTAGCGCCGTTTCAACATTCTTAGGGGCGGGCTCAAGCGATTCTACAGTTGCAGCCGCCTTGCCGTCATCTTTTAGAATCAGGCTCTTTGCCTGATGTTCCGTAGAGTCTGCCGCGCGTATCTCACCCGGACGTGGTGGCTTAAGCTCAAAATCAGGCGGTACAGAAAGTGGCGGGCGCGATACGACCACGAATTCATCAGGCGCTTCGCGGGTAAGGCCCACCGCTTCGCGCACTTCGTTACCTTCGCAGGCAGCGAGCAGAAGCGCGGTCAGTATCAATGGGTATGGGTGCAAACGCATCAGGTGAGCATAGCGAGAGTTACGGCGATTTCAAGCTGCGTGACGGTTAAAAAATAGGCTGTGGAACAATAAGATAGTAACCCCAATACAAATCGCTGCATCCGCGATATTAAATGCAGGCCAGCCTAAATCACCCATATGGAAATAGAAAAAGTCGGCTACGGCACCAAAGCGAATGCGATCAATCACATTTCCCAATGCGCCGCCCATGATCAAGCTATAACCAACCCATTCCATTGGGCGATGTGAATGCAGGCATAACCGCGCCAATATCGCTGAAATAACCAGCGCTACCACCATCAAAAAATACGGCACATAGGTTTCAGGTGCGGAGAGCATGCCGAAGCTAATGCCGTGATTCCACACCATCACCAATTTAAACCATGAGGTAACGGTAATTGCCGGTCGCGCGTCCACATCGACCCACTCCAGCATCGCAAATTTCACCAACTGATCCGCGAGCATAATCGCGGTAACGAGAATCAGCATCGTGCGCAGTGCGGGGATATTTTTCATGTTACTGCTCTAATAGCTTACGCGCGAGGTTGCAATCGTTTGCCATCTGTTCGGTGAGTTCGCGTTCATTGGCGAACGCTTCCTCGCCACGCAAGCGCTGTACACATTCCACATGCAGCATGCGCCCATAAAGGTCTGCGTTTACATCAAATAAATGTACTTCCAGTAATGGGATAGCACTACGATACATCGGGCGAATGCCAAGATTTGCCACCCCATCCCCCAGATTGGTCCGCACCGCATAAATACCAAATTTGGGTAATAATAATTCTGGTGGAAAATGAAGATTCGCCGTGGGATAGCCTAACAAACGCCCGCGCTTGTCGCCGTGCTGCACCCGACCTGAAAGCGCGTAAGGGCGCCCCAATAATTGGGCAGCTTTTTGCATATCACTATCATCAAGCGCCTCACGAATAGCGGTGGAAGAACAGGTGGTATGCCCCACTTTCACAGGCGCTATGCGCGCATGGGTTGCGCTATACGATGTGAGCATACGCGTGAGTAATACGGCATTCCCTGAGCGTGCTTTACCGAAGCCAAAATTCGTGCCCGTCACCACATGGCGCGCCGCTAGTTTCTGATACAGCACATCATGCACAAATGTTTCCGCCGTAAGGCCAGAAAGCGCCGCATCAAACCGCGCCATAAACACCTGTTTCACCCCATAGTCACGCAGCATACGCAGTTTCTCAGATACGGTCTGCAGACGAAACGCCTGATGTGTTTTAGCAAAAAATCGGCGCGGATGCGGCTCAAACGTCAAAACACTGGGCTGAAGCCCGCGTATTTTTGCCTCTACCAGCATGGCTTCTATCACCGCTTGGTGGCCTAGATGCAGCCCGTCAAAATTGCCAATCGCCACGGCACTCGCCACAGGGCTTTGGTAATTATCATCAGCGGAAAGACGAATTAGGCGCATTCAGTTGCTTCACTTCATTAGCGGTGCTACGGACGTTCTTCTATATAAGGCATCTTATGTCATTAGTAAAATCCAGCGCAACCATCGGCTTTTTTACCCTTCTTTCGCGCATAACCGGCTTTGTGCGAGACGTCATCATGGCCAATATGATTGGTGCAAGCTGGCTTTCGGACGCATTTTTCGTCGCCTTTAAGCTGCCGAATTTCTTTCGCAGGCTTTTTGCAGAAGGGGCATTTAACGTTGCGTTCATTCCCTCTTTCGCATCCATCCTCACCAGCGAGGGACGCGATGAGGCAATGAAATTCGCCTCCGAAGTGCTGAGTATTTTGCTGCTGGTATTACTGGTACTCAATGCCGTTTTCATCGTGTTGATGCCATGGATAACGCCGCTTTTCGCACCAGGCTTCACCGATACACCAGAAAAATTCGACCTTACCGTTGCCCTATCGCAAATCACCTTTCCGTATATTTTATTTATTTCGCTCGTCTCGCTTCTGGGCGGCATACTCAATAGCTTCAATAAATTTGCCGCCCCTGCCGCCAACCCTATCCTGCTCAATGTCTGCATGATTTTGGGGATGATGTTTCTAACAGCTTATACCGCAACACCCGCCCATGCGCTGGCCATTTCGGTATTTGTTGCTGGCATCGTGCAGCTAGGTTGGCTGATTGCGATTTGCCGCAATCATAATATGCTGCCTTCACTGCTGGTGCCGCGCATCACGCCCAAGGTGAAAACGATGCTGCTGCTTATGGCGCCTGCGGCGCTTGGCTCAGGCGTTCAACAGCTGAATTTGTTGGTCGATGTCATCATTGCCTCGCACATCCCCGATGCGGTTTCCTATCTCTATTACGCCGATCGCATCACCGAACTTCCGATTGGTATGATTGGTGTCGCCATCGGCACCGCCATGCTGCCGATGATGAGTAAACAAATCCGCGAAGGCAATAAACTAGGTGCACAAAATAGCATGAATCGCGGCATTGAATTGGTGATGCTCTTTGGATTGCCTGCCACCGCTGCATTATTGGCACTCGCTGAGCCGATTATTCGTGTGCTTTATTATCACGGCGCATTTAACGCGCACGATATGGTCGCAACCTATACCGCACTGATGGCCTTCACGATTGGCTTGCCAGCCTTCTTATTGGTTAAAGTATTTGCACCAGGGTTTTTTGCAAATCATGACACGAAAACCCCTTTCAAAATCGCCGTATTATGTGTGGTGATTAACCTGATATTGAACCTCACCTTGAGCATTTGGCTCGCCCATGTCGGAATGGCACTCGCCACCTCCATTGCAGGGTGGGTGAATGCCATATTAATGGGCTATATACTCTATAAACGCGGGATTTTTGTGCCAGACATGACATTAAAGAAGCGGCTATTGCGTATGAGTGTTTCAGCAAAAATCATGGTGCTGGGGGTCATACTGTGTAACAGTTTACTTGCGGCCTTCTATCACGAAGGTATGGTCATGCGCACGGCAACGCTGAGCGCGGTTATAGCGCTGGGTATAGCGCTCTACGCGATTATGGCATGGTACTTTAATGCCGTCGATAAAGAGCAAATCAAGAAGCTCTTCAAGCCAGCATCTCTTTAAAAAAACCGACGCTTCGACGGCCGTTGAGGCCGAAAGGCTGCGCGCCGCATGAGCGCAACTTAACAATATAATAGAACCAACATCGCGCTACCTAGCGCAATGCGGTAATAGGCAAAAGGCGCAAAACCGTGTTTGCTAATGAAACCAAGCGCCCATTTTACGACCAATAATGCGGTGAAAAACGCGGCGAAAAATCCCACAGCAATCATTTCTATATCATCGCCACTTAGTGATGCGTTGGTCTTATAGAGCTGATAACTGGCTGCACCCAGCATGGTTGGAATCGCCAAGAAGAATGAGAATTCTGCAGCCCCACGGCGCTCCATCCCTATCAACCGCGCACCCATGATTGTCGCGCCCGAGCGTGATACACCCGG
The DNA here is from genome assembly GCA_049314715.1 of Rickettsiales bacterium. Classification (GTDB taxonomy): domain Bacteria; phylum Pseudomonadota; class Alphaproteobacteria; order Rickettsiales; family UBA3002; genus JAFLDD01. Next base: position 1,405 of record JBMOEL010000028.1, on the reverse strand, counting down.
AATCATCGCAATACACTGAATGAACCCAATCATCAGCGCCATGCGCCAGCCCATTGATTCAGTGTCATGAATCGTCGGCAATGGACGCAGACGCTCAATTAGCAGAATAATAAATCCGCCGCTAATCAGCGCAATCGCAACGACAGTAGGGTTAAATAATGTTGCCATAATCATATCACGTGCCAACACACCAATCACCGCCGCGGGAAAGAATGCTAGCGCTATGTTACGAATGAAACGCCATGCCGCAACATCACCCCTCAGAGCACTTCGCAGCACCTGCCATAATTTGACGAAATAGAGCGCACAAATGGCCAGAATCGCGCCGAACTGAATCACCACTTCAAATACTCGCCCCGCTGGTGTCGCAAGCTTCAACACATCCACCGCGAGGATCAAATGCCCCGTCGAAGAAATAGGCAAAAATTCGGTGAGGCCTTCCAGAATGCCTAAGAATAATGCGTGGGTTAATTCCATGAGAGCTATATCCCGTTATTCGAGGACAGAATGTCCGAGTCAGCCATGAGCACGCTTCATAGCGAGTTCAGTAGAACCAGCTGGAAGCAATCAAAGACTAGTGTACGTCTTTCCAAATGCGCTTCTTCGCCACGTAGAAAAACCCAGTCATGATGGTAAGGAAAATGATAACGCGAATCCCCATACGCTTGCGAGCTTCCATTTCCGGCTCAGCAATCCATTGCAGGAAATTTACCACGTCATGCGACATTTGTTCTGTAGTCGCTTTGGTGCCGTCTTGATAGGTTACCGCATCGTCATTGAGCGGGTGTGGCATGGCAATCAAGCCCCCAACAAAATAGGGGTTGTAATACAAACCTTGCGGCACTTTTACGTCTGCTGGCGCATCTTGGTAACCCGTAAGCAATGAATACACATAATTCGGACCATCATGACGCGCTTTGGTAATCAAACTTAAATCCAGCGGATAGGCGCCGTTTTGTGCAGCACGCGCAGCTTTCTCATTCGGATAAGGCGATGGGAACTTATCGCTTGGGCGCGCGGGGCGCTCAAACATCTCGCCATCATCATTTGGGCCATCAGTCACCGTATATTCCGCCGCCATTGTCTTTACTTCAGCTTCTGAAAAACCTACATCCGTAAGGGTACGGAACGCCACACGCTTAATGCCATGGCAAGCAGAACAGACTTCGCGGTACACTTGCACACCACGCTGAATCGACTGTTTGTCGGGTTTACCGAATACGCCATCAAATGCCCATTTTTCTTGGCGAGGATGCTTCGCATCGCCTGCTGCAAAAGCCAATGCAGGCACCGTCAGAGCAACGAGCAAAAGAGCTGAAAATCTACGCATTAGTGGCTCCCTTTAATAACAGATGCACTGATTGAATCTGGCAATTTGCGCGGCTTCTCGTATTTGCCAAGTAGC
>JBMOEL010000027.1:0-17166 GCA_049314715.1 Rickettsiales bacterium | reverse complement strand
GACATCACAACAGGCGACATCCGCAATGTGTTAGCAAACTGCTTGTCGGGGTCGGGAAGTGTTCCAAGCATACCACTCAGTGCTTCTTGTTTCCCCCATAATGGTAAGATATGCTTAGGTGACGTGCGGTCTTCTTCGGGAAAAATCATATCGAAGCCGATAGCGGCAACCCCTGCATCTGTCAGTTTTTGGGTCATATCTGCCAGCAATTGGCGCGGCCATGGCCATTGGCCGAGTTTAGAAAGACTCGCATCATCAATATCAATGATACGCACGCCGGTTGGCGTATAGGGGCGCGGCGCAAGCTGCTGATAAAAATCGAAAGTCTTGTAGGTGAGGTCGGTAATTAAAGGTGGTGCGGCGACCTTGCTGGCTACCATGACACACAGCAGCATCCATGAAGAGAAAAGGAGCAGAAAAGAAGTGATTTTGCTTACGTTGAAACGCATGCCACTGTTATAACGGACAGGTATGAAAAGGCTTCAGCTAAGTGTGTTGGGCGGGCGCTCAACGCGCATATTCTCTGCCTGCCGTGCTCTTTGCGTGACGGCAGCTATTGCTGTATCTATGCCAGTATTTGCCAATGACGGCATCACCCTCAAGCAATATCGCCGCTGGCTAGAGACTTCCTCAAACGTCACCCTTGATAGCTATTTTACCTATGCGCAGCGCGCGATGCATGATCGTAACTATTATGAAGCGGAATGGGCGTTACGCAAATTACTGTTAAGCAGTAATGGCGAGCTAGACCGCGTAAAATTGGATTTGAGTCTAGCGCTGTTGGCGCAGGGAAAGTTTCTGGACGCGCGTGATTATCTCGAAGAAGTGCTGCACAAAAACCCACCCCCACAAGTGCAACAAAATATTCGCGCGTTACTAGCTCAAATAGACAAGCAGCTCTCACCACACCGCATCACGGGTAACCTTACGGTTGGCCTCAACAGTGATACAAACGGCAACTCCGCACCTGGAAGCGGGCAGGTCAGCATTATTGATACGAGTGTAACGCTGGACCCAAGCGCACAAGAAACGGATGATATCAATTATTTCACGGCGCTGAGTGTCAATCACACCTATCGTCGCGATACGGAAAATCGCAGCAAAACCATTCGTTGGAAAACCGATTTAGTGGGTTATCTGTCGCGCCAAGACAAACTTGACCAGCTTGATGTTTCGCTGTTTTCAGCACGCACGGGACCTGAGGTGACATGGCTCAATACAGGTGTGCGTGCGGGGCTATTTGCAAGCCATAGCACGGTAAGCCTCGACGGTAATAGCCATTTACGTAACCCGAAAGGCGAATTCATTCTTGATGTGCCGATCAATACGCGCCTTACCGCATCCTCTAATACTGCGCTGGAGTACCGCGAATTCATCAATTCCGATACCGTCACCACCTATGAGGACCGTAATGGGAAAGCATGGCAACAGACTTTTGGTCTGCGTTATGCCTTTAACGATGCATGGGCAATGGATGGTAATCTCTTTTACCGTAATGAAGGTGCGCGACAAAATTACTATGCAAACCACCAGTTTGGTGGTGGCGTTGGGCTTACCCATTTATTCACCGAAAGTTTGATGATGAATACACGTATCGGCTATCGCTACTTCGATTATGATGCGGCCGACTTTCTGATTAGCAATAAAGTGCGTGAAGACCGTGAATCGAGTTTTGGGGTGACCTTAGCAAAATCCTTTACGATTGAAGGGTATGAGACTAAGCCATCGGCAACCATTGGTTATCTATATCGCGACATGAAGTCGAATATTCAGAATTATGATTACGACAATCATCGCGTGAGCACAGCGCTGAATCTGCCATTTTGAGGATAAAATGAAAGAAGCATTTCTGAAAAGTTTTCCCAAAGATACGCCGATTATTATCGAGGGTAGTGTGTCACAAGAAGTCTATCTCATTAAATCTGGGCGTGTAGAAATCGTTAAAAACGCTCCGTCAGGAACCGTAAAACTCGCATCCCTTGGCCCAAAAGAATTATTTGGCGAAATGGCACTGATTGAGGAGAGGCCGCGCTCTGCTTCGGCGATTGCTGTCCTTGATACGGAGTGTTACGTCATCAACGCGCAGATTTTTGAACAAAAGCTAAACGACCTTGATCCATTCGTGCGTGCTATTTTCCGCGTGATGGGCAACACGATTCGTCGTCTTAGCAAAGAAAAGATTATTACTGAGATTAATCCATGAGTCAGAACTTCCGTTTTCGTACCTTGGATGAGGTGGAACTCCTCTTGCCAAGGATTACTGCTTATTTCCCCAAGCCCGAAGCCGTAGTTTATGGGTTGAGAGAGGTCATGGTGAATGCGATAGAGCATGGTAATCTCGGCATCACTTATGACGAAAAAACGCAGCTCATCGCAGATGGAACATGGCACAGCGAAGTAATACGACGACTCACATTACCAGAATATCAGCAGCGCTACGCTGAAGCCAGTATTACGGTAAGTGATGAGGAGGTGAGCGTTACGGTAAGCGATTGCGGGCGCGGCTTTGATTGGAAGCCTTACGTACAATGCGAAACTATAGATTCTGTGCGACCCAATGGCCGCGGCATCTGTACCGCTATCCGACTATCGTTTGATGCACTGGAATATCGCGGTATCGGTAATGAAGTGCGCTGCGTTGTACGTCTTAAAACCGCTGCCTAATATTGCATGACAAAGCGGACGAACGGGCCACTTTTATCCTCGGTCCTGCCCACTGCTTCGCGCCATTGGAAAATCAGCTCTCCGCTTCCACGTGCTGCACGTTTGGCTTCATCGTCGAACCAATATTTTATGCTAACGCCCGGCCCAATCTCGACAGAATCACTACTCGTATTGCGGTTATGTTGATGGGCTCCCGCCGCGACGAGATGTGGCGTGAGCACCCATGAGTGGCTTGGGCGAAAGGAATAGCCAAAACGCGATTCAAGTGTGGCGAATACTTCCGCACGGTTGGCGAGATACGAAACATCCGGCGTGATAAAGACATACGGCCATACGGTGTGTGTGGGGTCAATATCAAAGCCTTGTGTGTAGGCATAAGTGCTGCGTAACTGCCAATCGCCAATGGCTTGTGAACCTATCGGGAAAAGCCGCGCGGCATACACATACCATTCGGTTGCGGGCAATGGCGTACCACGAATACCCACGGCACCTTGTGTGGTATTATCATTCAGATCAAATTTGCCGCTATTTGAGGAAGCAAATGCTTGTGCATAGAGCTGAATATGCCGTTCATTGCGCTGCCAACGTTCAGGGCCATAAATCGTTTCAAACCCATATTGCAGCGATTCATTGAAATTCTGGATGCCAGGAATACCGGAAGATCGCGCCAAGCCATCGCGGTAGGTAAGGCTGCCGTAACTGGTCCATTCATCTTCAAGCTGCTGAATATCGCGGCGCACCGCGTAGAATTTTTTCTGGTCTTTTTCAGTATCCAGCATGCGGCGGAATTGTTCGGCAGCACGTGTTCGGTAGCCTTCATCTTTCAGCGTATAGGCATAATCTTCGGCAATTTTGGCATCATATTGCGTTTCAAGACCTGCAGCAAAATGTGAAATAGCGGATTCATTCTGCTCAAGGTTACGATACGCGTAAGCCAGTGAAATATGATAGAGTCGATTATCGGGCTCTTCGACGAGTGCGCGCTTGAATGCTTCAATCGCTGCTTCAGGCTTTCCGTCATGCTGCGCTTTGAGGCCTGCATAATACGCCTCGGCCCCTGGTTGGGCGATAATCGTTACAAATTGCTTAGCAGGTTTTGACTGAGCTATGGCTTTGGGTTTTGGCGTTGTTAATACTGGCGAGGTTTGTGCTACGGTAGCTACGGGCGAAGGTTGAGGCACAATGGTCGGGTTCGTAGCAATAAATCGTTTGCCCGTAACATTCTCGTACATTTCTTGCAGTCTGGCTTCTTGTGGGTCACGCACCAGGCCGGAGGTCACAACGCGCTCAGCCTCATCTTTGCGGTTGTCACTTAGTAACAAATACGCAAGCTGTATGCGATAACCAACATGTTCGGGCATAATCGCCACCGCGCGCTCAAACAGCGGTATCGCATCTTTGTAGCGCTCTTTCTCGATTAATTTATAACCGCGATTCGCGATAGGATAGGCACGAAAATAACTGAGCGACTCCTCATCTTGTGCTGCGTTTGCAGGCGTAGAAATCATGAGCATCATAAGGGCTAAAATGCTAAGATGGCGCATTATTCACGCTCCTTACTCGTTTGCAGCTGTGCCAGCGCTTCCTCCACACTGATGCTCATATGCTGCGCTAATACATGAGCGAGTTCTTGTAATTCAATCTTTTTCATATCCAACAATAATTCACCTAATGGCTTTCTCTCGTGTTTCTGACGCGCCAATGCATCGGTTAATGCAAGTTGTGTAATCAACTTGCGTTCCAAAAGCAATTCGCCCAAGCGCTGGCGCATATGCTCCAGTTGATTGGTCGAAGGGTAAGCATGTGCCGTCTTATCCCACACCATCGGTTTGCCACTTGCGCGATGGGCAAGGAATTGGCGCAAGGCACGCAGTGAGGCAAGAAAGGCAATGATATTACTTACCACCATGCGTGGAATGGAAAGTAGCGCTTGTTCCCAGCCATAAATTTGGCCAGTAAAATACACACGGTGCAGAATACGGTTCATCAGGAAGAAAAAGTTGATCATGATGAGCCACCACGGGAATGACCATGTATTGATCAACGTAGGGAAGAGGTATGCGTCGTTAAACAGTAATGGAAAAACGTTGAGCAGTACAATGTGCAGCAGTAGCAAGTAAGCGACGAACGTGGCAAATGCAGTAAACACTGCTTTGCGATCGCGAAATAACATATAGCGTGTCGCAAGATTGCCCTGCCAGCCAATAAATCGCCAACCTTGAAACACGATACCCAATATCCAGCGGGCTTTTTGTCGTGTTGCTGTGCGTATCGTGTCAGGAAAGAATTCACGCGTGGCAACAAATTCGCGTTCGCGTCGTGTAATGATTTCACCAGTGAATGGCGAAACTCTTCGTACGGTTGCCATGATACCGTAGCGTAGAAATATCTGCTTCATGCCGAGGGATTTGAGACGAAAGCCAATATCATAATCCTCTGTGAGTGAGTCGGTGTTGAATACAGTATTGTTATTTTGTGCAGCCAGTGCATCAATCGCACGCCGCGAAAAACAGGTTGCAACGCCTGCACTAGGAATAGCGCCTGTGAGATATTCGCGTACCATCATGTCTTTGCTATGCGATTCCGCGAACTCGTCAATATAATGGCTGCCCACCAGCTTATACCATGGCAGTTCCAGCGGAAATACAGGCAGCTGCATCATATCCATGCGCTCAATGAGATAATTGAAAAGTTTCAGTTCAAGGCGATGCACCACATCTTCTGCGTCATGCATCACGATGCCAGCAAAGCGCATGCTATTTTGTTGCTCGCACAACATCACGCCTTGCACCAGCCAGTTAAGGCAGTCGGCTTTGCAGGTAGGGCCATCGCGCGGCACAATGACCAGATGCACCGTGGGGTAAAGCGCGCACATGCGCCGTGCTTCGGCTTGCGTGGCGGGGTCATTCTGATAAGCGCCAATAAACATATGATAATTGCGGTAATCATAGCTGCGCAGGGTATTCTCAATCATCTGCGCAATCACAGCATCTTCCTGCCATGCGGGAATCATCACGGCAAAAGGTAACTCGTTGGGGATGTAAAGTTGCTCAATATCAAGTGGTTTATATTTGTGGCGCATGGACAATTTGCGACGAATCGTCCGCGACCAATAGACAAGATCGATGAATAAATCATCCAACCCCGATACGATGATGATGATCGCCGTAATGACCAATAGCACCTTTATGAGGTAGATATAATGCGCAACAATATCGACTAAGAACATCGTGCGCGCCCGCTATGCACAAGGGCAGGAGTCATGTGGCCTCGGTGAATGAATCATATGGGTTTTTGATAGCAAGACACTGCAATATAGGCAAATGATGCAGCGCAATAACCATTAAAATCATGCATATTACAGTAAAAACGAGGTTATTAGCCACAGAAACTAAGGCCAATACGCATTTATGCCAAGCTATTACAAAGGCTTGACGTGCCTCATGCTGTCAAAAAAAACACTAAGCACTATCTATTCTTACGCGTATCTATCTGCACTGCATCATGCTACTGATTCCGCACGGCTTCGATATTGTATCATAAATAGCCTGTTCGCGGTTTTGCCGCGGTTTGGATTTCCCATGCATGAGAAAAAAACACGGTCCTAGTCGTAGATGATGAACCGCAGATTCAGAAGATGCTGGGCATTTTGCTGGATGTAGAAAATTACAAAATTGTTGAGAGTTTGACGGGCAAGCAGGCGATACGCATGGCTGTGTCACTCAAACCTGACCTCATACTGCTTGATCTTGGGTTGCCGGATATGAATGGCAAGGACGTGATTACGGCAGTGCGCGAATGGTCGCAGGTGCCGATTATTGTCTTGTCGGCCTGCGCGCTTGATGAAGAGATCGTCGCCGCACTCAATATGGGGGCAAATGATTATGTGACCAAGCCATTTAATATCGACGTGCTATTGGCGCGTATGAATGCAAGCTTGCGTAGCGGCACAGTGCGTGAAACCGGTGAATCTGAACTATGCAATGGAACCATACGGATGGATCTGGTGCGTCATGAGGTGTTTCTCAATGAAGTGCGGACTGCTTTTACGCCGAAAGAATATGATTTGTTGCGCTACTTCATCGTCAATTGCGGAAAAATGCTCACGCACAAAGAGATACTTAAAGCGGTATGGGGTGCGGCACATGCCGAAGACACGACCTATCTGCGTGTCTATATTGGCCAAATACGCGAGAAAATCGAACAAGATTCTGCGTATCCGACATTCATTACCACCGAGCCGGGGATTGGCTACCGTATGGAAGCACAACCCGCAGCCGTTCGGCAGAAAGCAGCGTTGAAAATCGCTTAAAGCGGCGTATTGGCTCTGCGGTCAGTAACAACGCTATAAACCAAGCTTGCGATAAACAAGATAACGAAAATCCCCGCTAAGAATTTTGCAATTCCAGCAAAGTCAGACGCCAGCCCGCCGAATCCAAACAGCGTGGCAAGCACGGCAAGAATAAAGAATGTAATGACATAATTTAACATAAAATCTCCTACTAATTAGTTGGCGGTGACCGTCATATCATCAGGCCATACAAAGCGGACACGCGTAGACTTTCCACTCGTAATCGTGATGGATTGCTTCTTACTTTGTTCGGCATTGAAGCCTTCAACAATGTAATGGCCCTTAGGAAGGGTTGCATAAAAAAGCGGCCCACTCATGCTATCCAGCAACGCATTATGCTTTAAGTCGCTGATGACAATACGCGTACCATCAAGATAATGCCCTGTCTTATCTGCATTCAAAATATTCAGGTTGTAGTTGTGCTGTGTTGCTTGCAGCTCAGCACTCTCATCTTTCCCGATACCGCCCGTGACAAAAGGAATGCCACCTTGTTGCTGTGGTTCTAGTACATTAGTTTGCGCCCACGCACTGACAGAGGTCAGCGTTGTAAACGCAATCACCGCCAACATGGCCTGATGTTTTAGCGCCATACGGGTTTACCGAGATTGACGTCTTTCTCTTTGGTGAGTCCGCCTGCTGCTGCGCCAACTGCACCGCCAATAAGTGCGCCTGTGCCCGCATTGCCGCCAACGACAGCGCCCGTTACTGCGCCAACGCCTGCACCAATTGCACCACCGCTAAGTGCACGGTCACCTGTGCTCTCACCGCATGCAGTGAGTAGTATTAATGTGGCGATGATTGCCGCCGTAGTTTTAAGTTGTTTCACGTAAATCTCCTGATTAAGTGGTTAGTATCCGTAGCATAGGCAAAAGCGTGTGAAATTGTTGCAGGATTAAATGCTATATACATAAAGAGCATATAAAGAACGAGGATTATGCCGCTGCAACGGGCTTGATGGTCAGATGCTTTATCAGCATCATCTGTAATTGATGTGGATTAAATGGCTTTGGAATATAGTCATTCATTCCGATACTAAGACATTTTTCGCGGTCGCCCTTCATGGCATGCGCCGTCATGGCGATAATGGGTACTGCATCAGAACCATTCGCTTTCTCAAGTGCGCGAATATACTTCGTGGTTTCATACCCATCCATAACAGGCATTTCAACATCCATCAAAATAATGGAGTATTTGTTTGTAGAGAAGCGTTCAATCGCTTCTTGGCCATTTCGCGCCACCTCGTAGTGGTAGCCAAAGTTAGTGAACATGATGGTAGCAACTAGCACGTTTGGTTCATAGTCCTCGACTAATAAAATTGGCAGACGACTCGCATTCACCTGCATATCGAGGTAAATAATATTTTCATGATAATGTTTCTCTGCGTCACTGTCCGTTGCCTGCACCGGTAAGTGTAAATGCAGTACAAAGGAAGAACCCTGACCTACGACACTCGTTACCGTGATTTCACCACCCATACGTTTCGCCAGCGCTTGCGAGATAGCAAGACCAAGCCCCGTACCGCCATATCTACGTGTAATCGATGAATCCGCCTGTACAAATTTATCAAAGATTAAGTTCATTTTATCTTCTGCAATGCCGATGCCTGTGTCCGTCACGGTCACAGTAATCAATTTTCTTCCATTGCCTTTTCCACCATTGGCAAACAGCACAGAGACATTGCCGCCAGCGTCTGTAAACTTCACCGCGTTACCAACTAAATTCATTACAATTTGGCGAATACGCCCGCTATCACCAATATAGGTTTTATAAAGACCGGGCTCATAATGAACCATTAGATGTACATCTTTTTGTTTGGCGCGCACCGACATTACGCTGACAACTTGATCAATCAGCGCAGTCATGCTGAAGGGTGCATCTTCAAGCGCCATATCGCCTGATTCCATTTTATCAATATCCAACAAATCATTAATCAATCGCATCAACCCATCGGCGCTGGTTTGTAATACATCAATACATTGCTTCTGCTTTTCATCCAGTTTGGTGGTCTGCAAAATATGCGTGAGACCGATAATCGCATTCATCGGCGTGCGGATCTCGTGACTCATATTGGAAAGGAAATCGGATTTTGCTTGGTTCGCCTTCTCCGAGATGAGTGCAGCATGCTCTGCGGATGCTTGGCCTTCTTGCGCGTAATGAATGGCGTCTTCTACCATTTCCTGTGTTTGCGTAGCCAAATGACGTCGTGCATCGGTATTGTCTTTAATTTCTTTAGCGACATCAAAATTATGTATAGCCAAATCCTCCGCTACAATCGTCAGTGCCAGTGCTTGTGCCGCCTCAGACTTTTGTGCGTCGCGCTGAATAATAATAAATATCAGAATCATAGTGATGGAGAAGCTATTTAGCATCAACTCCTCAGCCTGATATTGGCCGCCGACGAGATAGGTGATAGTAAAGCGCAACAATGCTGCCGCAAAAATAATATAGAGCATGTAATCAAGTAGGAATTTCTTGAATGAAACCATCATAAAGAGGTTTCCTAATCTGCCATAAGGCCGTCAGTGAAAGCGTCCAGCGTATCCATCGCGCGTGCGGTAAATGATGACCCAACACTGAGCGTTTGTGGTATACGGCGAAGGCTCTTGAGGCGCCACACTATCATAGTAATGAGCACAGCGATAATGAATAGCGCCGTACTAGCAATAATAAGTAGTGCGATAGGTGCGGACACCCCACCATTGAGCAAAGCAATATGCAGGTTTATCAGGCCACCTATAAGCGTAGCACTCACCATAATAGCGGTAGTGAGTAGTAAGCCAATAATGATGGCAAGATGTGAAAATAGTCGCGCTATGAGTCGCTTACCATTCGCTTTTTGGATGATATTAATAATGGCGAGCAGGTGATCCATGGAGATACACTCTTTCAAATAACGTGAAAAACATTGAGCAAAATAATGAGTATAACAGGGGCACCCAAAAACCAGAGTAACAAGCTACGCATGGCATTATCCTTTTATAGAAACAATAAACAAACCGCAGGAAATGTTAACTTCCTACGGTTTGTGTGATGGTGGTCTATCTACGAAGTAGTGCGCCCAAAAGCACACCTACACCAACAGCAATCACGCTTGATCGCACAGGATTATTGCGTATTTCCGTGCCCAGATAGTCACGTGCATGCGACATTTCGTCACTAGCCGTATGCAACATGCTGCGGACTTTACGTCCTGCATTATGTGCTGCATCGTGCAGGCTTTCGCTCATTTCGCATGATCCGTCTTTTAAGTTAATCGTATTGGTCTCTTTTGCAGGTGAATTAAACATAGCGCGTCTCCTTTGGGTTAAGCTCCGCTCTTTATGAGCGGAGATAGATTATCTTTGTTCGATCGTTCTGGATGATTTATTGACTGTTTTATTGCCCAGACCTTTCGGGTCTCTACTTGTTCTTGATGTAATGGTCTCCGTACGGTGGCCATTCTTATCAATCGTCACATCGGTCGTAGAGGTTTTTACCGTCGTCGTGCCTTGCGCGTCTGTATTGGTCTCGGTGCTTTCATAAGAGCCTGGGCTTTTATGATACATTCTCTGTTCTGGTGTGCATGCGCCAAGCACCAAAGCTAAGGCAGATACGGTAATAATCGTGGGAAAACTCTTGTTCATAACATTCCTTTTTTATGTGGTTAAATGCGGCCAGTGAGTAATAAAATTAGTAAGATGATAACAATCAAACCTGTGCCCCCGCTGGGATAATAACCCCAGTTCTTACTATGCGGCCACGTAGGTAGTGCTCCCACTAAAATGAGAATGAGAAACACGAGAAGAATGATTGATAGAGTCATAAAATCACCTTGTTTTGAGTGTAATTAGCCGCCGTAAATGACGTAAGCACCAGCTGGTACACGCGTTTGAATCGCATCACATGATTCAATAGGGGGCTGATCAGATGGCACGCGGTTGGTAAACCAAACGCGACACATGCCACGTTCAGGGAACATGCTTTGAGGTACATTAATAGGATTATCGCTAACGATATAATCGCCATTATGGTCATACGCACCTGAGCGCTGATACGTTGTTTGATGTGGTGGATAATCATTCTCAGTTCGTATGGTATACGAATCATGCTCTTTGTTAGGGCGTGAGTAAGCATACTCTGGTTGCGTGCTATAAGCAGCGTTTGAGGCAACATAATTGCCTTTCGTATCGTAGTAACCACTGCTTGGGCCACAGGCTGTAAGTAGCGAAGCGCAGGCAACGAATGCTAGTTTAGATGTAGTTGAGAAATGAATCTTTTTCATACGAACTCCTTCATGGTGTGAAACCAATGAAGTGACAGCATCGACGCAAAGTTACGATACCCCTTGCTTGCCTAAGCATAAGGAACGCATAAATGCTTATGTGTCGGATTTCTCTTTATGTAATACTTCTGAGAATAACATATCTAGTCGATATGCCTCATTAAGTGCTGTTTTAATGAGTATCTCACACTGCTCAGGCGAAGGGCTTTTTCGCATTTGGTCGAGAGTTTGTAATGAGCCAATAATACAGGCAAGGGGGGTTTTAGCATCATGCGCGACAGACGAGAAAATACGTCGTCTCAACACATCACGCTCTTTTTCAACATCGAGTGGTTCTGGAAGCATGAAGTATTATCTGCTTCATTGAGATGAATAACCACACATAAATGCGCCACCCTTCGCAGAGTGGCGCATTGTTAGTGTAAGCAGGACGTATTATTTCGCGGTTTTGCCCCAGTTATTAAGGTCTTTCCACCATTCATCCATTTTGGCATTCGCTTTTTCGATCATGTTAGGATCTTTCTTGGCGATATAGTCTTGCAAGGTGCTGACATCTTTACGCATCGCGGCAATATCGGCAAGACGTGCCTTATTGTTATTGTCTCGTTGCATTTCATTAAGTGCGTCATCAGCATGTTTAAGCGCATAGCTTGCACCTTCATAATTCTTGCCCGCAATGAAATTGCGCGCAAGGGCGATGTTATCATGTGCTTTCACACTCGGCATGGCGACTTTATTATCAAGCGTCACCACGGATTCCGTAAGCTGTGCTAGATTATCATCTGCTAGTTTGAGATCATTATTGGTCAGCGCAGCATCTGCTTTTGCTAGATAGGCTTCCGCTTTGTCGCCCGTTAAATCCAGTGTGAGATAGACAATATCCGCATCGGTAACTGCCAAATCATTGGTCGCCCACACAGGGCCATTATCCATGGTTTTTACTTCTACAGGCCCAGTCTGAATCGGGAAGTAATGATACTTATATTCCGTATCATACTTGTAGACAATTCGGCCTGATTCCACATTCGTGACAACGCGCTGCTCAACCGCCGAGCTTTTAATCACCGTGACCATATTGCGCGCCTGCGTGATATGCTGCTTTGCCAAATCAGCATTTTTCATGGCCAGTGCCACACGTGCAAAATTCACATGCTCAACAAAACCAGTGGCTGCCACACGAGGGTCAGCCATTTCTGCTTTCGTGATAGGGCTGGCAGCGGTCTTTATGGTGCCGGTGGTAATACTGTCAGCGGCGTAAGAAGCGGTCATACCAAGCGCGATAGTCGTGCTCAATATCGTTGAGAGGAGTAGGTTACGGTTTTTCATGGGTCAATCCTTCAGAGTTGGGGTTAGTAGGCTATTGTTGGTTCGTGGCTTTTCTTAAGTCATCACCTGAATCTTCTGCAGCGTCGTTTAATTTCTCACCTGGTGTACGGTCTTCCAGTTGGCGCGCCGCTTTATCGACACCGTTTGGCAATTCATCAATCGCATCGCTCATTTTATCTCCCGCGCTACGACGATCTGGCGCATTGAGCAGGCTGTAACCTAAAAAGCCTACAATCACGACAAGGCAGAGAATCAGCAGATATTTTCCGAATAAGTGGGTGTTCATGATCTATTCCTCTTCATTTAATGCGTTATGATAAAAATTAGCAGGCTCAGCTTCGCGTAGTAGCATTTCAAAATCGTTGTTTATCTCGAAGCGGTCGAACTCCGCATCAACCATTGGGCTTGTTTCGACGTAGATAGGCGCTTCAATAATGGGATGAGCACGCATGGCTAAATCTCCTGTTCATGGGGTATTATTTTTTGATTTTAGATATTTTGGTGCCTTCAATACTCAAGCTAGCCATCAAGCCCTGCTGATCGAAAATGAAGGCATAGGCATCATCTTTAAGCGTGCTGGAGGTCAGGTTTTTTGCAACACCTGCATCGACCATCACTACAGTGGGGCCAACGCCTATTTCCCAACCATGTGTCTCGTTGACGTATTGAATAGCCTTATCGCTCATCAGGAATACTGCATAGCCATAGGACTGTGCGCCTGCCTGCCAGCCAAAAGAAGCCGTGACGGAATTATAATAGCCATTCACTTTGCCATCTTGTTTCAAAACACCTTCACCGTATGCGCCGCCGAAGATGAGGCCCGCTTTCACAATATTAGGAAAAATCAACACAGCTTTTGCTTTTTGCGAAATGTCTGAGGCAAGCGGGTTCGCTTTCGTAAGCAGCACAAGTGCTTGATTGGCGTCTTTATTAAGATCTTCAGGCGTTGCTGCACGCGCTGTATTAGGAACAAATGCCAATGTTCCAATCATCAGTGCCGCTAATATGCTAGGTAGAATTTTCATAACTATCTCCGTAAAAATGGTGTGGTGTTGGTGCGGAACCTAGGCATAACTTTGTAATGAAGCGATGCGACAAAAACATATGCGTATAATGTTTGCGTAAAGACTAAAACCGCAGCGAGAGTGTGAGTGCACCAAATGCGGAAGGATGTTTTTGCGTGTCATATTCTTTGGTCATGAATACTTGCGTGTAGGATAGCCGCGCTTCGCCATAGGTCACGGCTGCACCGACTTGTAGGCTGCTTACAAGGTTTTTCTTATCCACGCTGGCGCTGTCGCGAAACGTATTGCCATCTAGAAAAATATTGCGCGCCACAGCCCGCTCGCCAATCGTCGTGAATAAATACGCGCCGAGTTCTTCTGAGGGGACAAAGAAGTCCGAGCCAGGAAGGCTAGGGCGGATGCGCGGCGGCCCGTAATCCGAAGGCAGATCATAGCCCAAACGAAACGTCGCGCCTGCTGAAGCATCGGTATTAATATTACCAAGATTCAAACCCACATGCGGCGTCACATCCGCACTTAATCCAAAGGGTGAAACGTCATAGATGCTTCGCCACTTGCGCTCGTAGGTGAGCACAATTCCGGGTTCATTTTTTAATTGATTATCCCAGCCATTTGGTTGCGGGCTATCCACCACATGATGCACAAATTTCTGGCTCTGTTCCGCCATTGATAATGGGCCAACCACGCCCAGCGTGAGCATCACATTGTCGAGTGTCTTACCCGTATCTGACACCATGCCGACCGAGCCGTATAACCACCCAGCATAAGGCTGATCGCCCACTACGAGGTCGCGGCGCGACAAATCTTCAGGCGCAAACATGCTTTGCCCTGCGGCAACGCTAATGCGCTTATTTCCTTTGCCAGCAATTGGCAATACGTTGGCAATACGGCGCGCAAGACGTGGCATATTTTCTTCGGAAGAAAGCCACGCAAAACGTATGCCATTGGTATAATCACTATCAGAACCTGCAAAAATATCATTCTCGATGACGACGTTAAAAATACCCTTATCGTCCTTCTCGCGCTGTTCTTCAGCAGCAAGCGCAGAGGACGCGAATAGTAAAAAACACATAAGCGGAATGGAAAAATGGTGCATGGCTATCTCAATCATTTAAAAAAATCGCCCGGCAAAATTGGTATGCCGGACGATGTGCGAGTTAGGCGCATGGATGATTATGCAGCTTTGGTAGAAGTGCCGCAGCCACAAGCTACTTCAACGATATTCAGCTGTTTCTCAGCTTCCTCTTTAGCGAGGCCGTAATGTTCTTTAAGCTTACCTAAGAACTGCTCACGCTTACCGCTATAGAGCGCCACATCATTACTGGTTAGCTTGCCCCATTTTTCTTTGAGTTTACCAGTTATCTGTTCAGCTTTGCCTTGTACTTGTTCTTTATTCATAAAAATCTCCTCGGTTGGTTAGTGCTGCCAATGACAGCGTGAAGGAGATGTAGGAGCGAGGAGGTAAGGATGCGATGCGGGGCAGGGGTGTGTGCGTAAGGGGGGTGTAAAGAGTAAAAGTGGTTTTTCTCTGTTTACGGGTGATTGAGCAAGCCAGCACGGCTGAGCTGATGGGCCTAGGATTAGAAATGGCGGGACATTGTAGATGCTATGCGAACCTGCGAGCAGACAAGACAGGCGATTGTGAAGTTGAATATGGCGTATGTTTATCGTCTGCGACGGGCGGGGTTTTTGGAGAAGTTGGGGTTGCATTTCTTGCTTGGGCTAATCAGTAAATTACGATAGTTTGAGATACATTGGTATAAAACTGGAGAACATCACATGAAATTTTTAACAACTTTGATTTGCTTTTTTCTGACCGTAGCAACAATCAGCCAGCCAGCAAGTGCGATTACCGCAGAAAAACAAAAAGATATTCAAGAATTGTTCAAGGCAATGGGCATGACCTCAATAGTCAAAGATATAGCGGATATGTCTGTCTCTTTTGTTATAAATCAAGAAAAGAAATCTCATCCAGACATGTCAAAACAGCTAGAGCAAGAGATATCCAAAGCTGTATATGATATAACGATGGCTACTTCGGGTGATTTTGAAAATACGGCAGCAACTGTTTACGACAAATACTATACCCAAGATGAAATCAAGCAGCTTACGATTTTCTTTAGTAGCCCAATAGGACGAAAATATTCGTCCGTCCTCAATCCTATGATGCAAGATTTAGGGGCAGCAGCAGAGGCTGTAAGCAAAAAGAATAAAACGGGCGCTAAGCAAGCGAAAGCAGTTGAAGAAATACTTGAGAAATATGGTTATAAATAAGGGTTGCTCGCGAAAAATCGTCAATCGTTTTTAGCTGAGTACTTTATTAGATAGCTGCATGGCATGATTCTGAATTGACTGAACCCTCTTGGTAATAATTTTCTTGACGTTATCATCGCCAAAAACACCGCCAGCTCTTTCCATATCAAAATTGTGATCTTCTACACTTCTGCGTAGCGTCATAATTTCATTGAAGATGTCGAGTGGCAGCAGTGAGATGAATTCCCAGTCATCTATGATAGGATGAAATTTTAGGGTTGTTTTTTCTTTGGTGCGTTCTGTTACTTTTTCATGAGCGGAGATATGCACTTTGATAGTGCCCTCAGCCTGCCTTGCTCTGGATGCTAAAAGACGAAAATCTTCGGCCAATATCTGTTTAATGTAGTTTTTCTTGCGCTCTTCCAGTTCTTTATTATGAGCATTTTGAGCATCAATGGGCAGTTTTGCAGCCCTTAAAATTACTCTAGCTGAATAGATGGCAGCAAAAATAGCAAAAACACCAGCGATCCCTGTTTGAAAATCAAATAGGCATTTAATGAAGCTCGTACATAGTTCTGAGTCAGCGGCCATTAGTATTCTTGAGCATTTCTAAGATTCGAATTTATTTTTCCCTTATATCTCAGCGACTAGAAAACGGGAAATACTATTTGCGAACCTGCGTGAGCCGAGACTGAGATTCGAACCTAAAGGGTTTTGACAAACCCAACTGAAGATGGCGGACAGGGTGAGATTGGCTCGTTACACTCGCCTCTCTACGCGCTGTTGCGCTTCGAGTCGAACTGCGTTCTCATCTCAGCACGATATTATTTCATTTCGGGGGGCGCTGTTGCGCCTAACCCCGAAATAAAATAATGGCGGACAGGGTGAGATTCGAACTCACGGTGAAGTTGCCCCCACGCTAGTTTTCAAGACTAGAGCCTTAAACCACTCGGCCACCTGTCCATCCTTGACCCGCAGGGAAGTACGCAAATCTGCGGCTTTCGTCAATAGTTTAACGCAAGGCTTGCACTCGCGCGGCTCTCGGGCTATAGAAACGCTCCCCCGAGCCCTATTCGGGGTATATAATGGTGACGCGGGGTGGAGCAGCCCGCCGCCGGTGAGCGCAAAGCGCGACTCCGGTAAACAAGCGCTTCTGGGCTGCGATGTAGCCCGAATATGTATGGTGACGCGGGGTGGAGCAGCCCGCCGCCGGTGAGCGCGAAGCGCGACACCGGTAAACAAGCGCTTCTGGGCTGCGATGTAGCCCGAATATGTATGGTGACGCG
>JBMOEL010000026.1:0-17668 GCA_049314715.1 Rickettsiales bacterium | reverse complement strand
AAAGGTGGTTTCACCGTGGATATTCAAGGCGCAGTAGCGTTCTTGCCTGGTTCACAAGTGGATATTCGTCCTATTAAAGACATCACCCCGCTTATGGGCGTGAAGCAACCATTCATGATTTTGAAAATGGATCGTCGTCGTGGCAATATCGTGGTGTCGCGTCGTGCGGTTCTTGAAGAATCACGTGCAGAGACCCGTAACCAACTGCTCGACAAAATCTCGGAAGGCCAAACGCTTGACGGTATCGTTAAGAACATCACCGATTACGGTGCGTTCATTGATATGGGCGGCGTTGACGGTCTTCTCCACGTTACCGATATTTCGTGGAAACGTATCAATCACCCATCCGAAGTGTTCTCGATTGGTGATAGCGTTCGCGTGATCGTAACCAAATACGACCAAGACACGAAGCGCATCAGCCTCGGCATGAAGCAGCTTGAGAGCAACCCATGGGAAGGCGTCACTGGCAAGTTCGAAGTGGGCGCGCGTCTCAAGGGCAAAATCACCAACATCACCGATTACGGTGCATTTGTTGAGCTTGATTCAGGCATTGAAGGCCTCGTACACGTTTCGGAAATGAGCTGGACGAAGAAAAACGTTCACCCATCGAAGCTGGTGTCGAATGGTCAGGAAGTTGAAGTGCAAGTTCTGGATGTGGACACCAACAAGCACCGCATCAGCCTTGGTATCAAGCAGTGCGTTGATAACCCATGGGGTGCATTCGCAGCGTCGAATCACGAAGGTGATATCGTAGAAGGTGAAGTACGCAACATCACCGATTTCGGTCTATTCGTTGGTCTAAGCGGCGACATTGACGGCCTCGTTCACCACAGCGACATTAGCTGGAGCGAAACAGGCGAAGAAGCCATCAAAGCCTTCAAAAAAGGTGATAAGGTGAAAGCGCGCATTCTCATCGTAGATATCGAGAAAGAGCGCATCAGCCTTGGCATTAAGCAATTGAGTGAAAACCCAAATACTGAAGTCATGGAGCAGTTCAAAAAGAATGCGACCGTTACCTGTAAAGTCACCGCCGTTGATAAAGACGGCATCGAGGTGGAATTGGCAGATGGCGTAAAAGCTTACATCAAGAAGAACGAACTGTCGCGTGATCGCCAAGACCAGCGCCCAGAGCGTTTCGCTGTTGGTGACCGTGTGGATGCTAAAGTCATCGGTTCGGATAAGAAAACGAGCCGCGTTCAAGTGTCCGTTAAGGCGCTCGAAATGGACGAGCACAAACGCGCCATCGAAGAATACGGTTCCTCGGATTCAGGCGCGTCACTCGGTGACATTCTAGGTGCTGCACTCGCTGAGGGCGGCGCTAAGAAAAAAGGCAAAAAGTCGAAAAAAGACGATGACGAAGAGGACGCAGCGTAAGCTGTGACCTCTGGTCATGCCTTTTACACCTGACCAAATCATGGATCGAAAGCGCCTCAAAGCGCAGCTTGGACGTTGGCGATTTATCGCTATCCTTGCTGGGTTTGGGGCGCTTTTTGCATTGGCTAATCCTGAAGGCATGGGCGCTGCTGTTGGTAAGCCCTACATTGCGCGCATCACGATTGATGGCGTGATGACAGACGATGAAAAACGCGATGCGCTTATCGATAAAGTCAAAAATGATGTCCATGCAAAAGCGGTGATTGTGCGCTTCGATACCCCAGGCGGTACCGCGCTTGCGGGTGAAGAAGTCTATTTACAGCTGCGTGAATTGGCAAAAAAGAAACCCGTCATTGCCGTAATGCGAACCGTGTGCGCTTCCGCAGGGTATATGGCGGCACTTGGTACGGACTATATGATTGCACGTGAGAGCACTATCACGGGCTCAATTGGTGTGATGATGCAGTCGTTAGAAGTAAGCAGACTCGCCGATAAATTGGGTATCACGCCTATCACTATTAAGTCTGGTGAATTCAAAGATTCTCCCTCACTCACTAAGCCATTTAGCGAGCGTGAGCGCGCCGTGGTGAGCGAAACGGTTGACGATGCCTATGCATTCTTCGTTGGGTTGGTCGCTGAACGTCGTGATTTGAACCTTATGACTGCCCGTAGGCTGGGCGATGGGCGGGTCTATACGGGTCGTCAGGCCTATGCTCTCAAGCTGATTGATGGGCTGGGTGGGGATGCAGAAGCCATCGCATGGATGGCCAAAAATCGCCAGATTCCTGCCACATTGAAGGTGGTGGATAGCGAGCCAGAGCCAGAGTTTCAGACGATTCTAGAGAAACTCCAGCAGCTTACGAATGTAAAAATTTTCAGTTCCCTCACAGTTCCGCTTGACGGGCTGGTGAGCCTATGGCATCCTTCCTCGCAGTTCTAACGCGTTGAATTTGAGGAACAAAAATGACGAAATCTGAACTTATCCAGCGTCTCAGTAAGCGTTACCCTCACCTGTATCAGCGCGATATTGAAGTGCTGGTAAACACCATGTTTGACGAAATTTCCGACGCGCTTTCGAGCGGCGATCGTGTCGAGCTTCGTGGCTTCGGTGCATTCTCGGTGCGTACCCGTGAAGCACGCGCCGCACGCAACCCAAAGAACGGCACAGTGGTTTCAGTGGGTACACGCCATGCGATTTATTTCCGCACCGGCAAAGAACTTCGCGAGCGCGTGACAAGCGTCATCCCTAAAGACTAGTATGCTTAAGCTTTTAGCGCTGCTGGTTTATGGCGTGCTTGGCTTTGTTTCCGTTTTATTCATTCTCTCTAATCGCGAGCCCGTGATACTCGGCATGTTTCCCTTTGCGGGTAGCCTTGAAGTACCAGCTTACGCAGCGCTTGCTGCCATGTTTGCAACAGGCTTGCTGATTGGAATTGTCTATGCATTCAAAATCAATTTCCTGCGCCGCCAAGAAATCCGCCGCCTAAAGAAGCAACTTACCGCCTATCAAAAAGCTCATGACCCTCGTTAAGAACTGCGGATTCAAAACCACGCATATGATTGATGTATCAATTGCGTCAGGCGCGTCGTTCATTGGTTTGGTACATCACCCTGCATCACCGCGCCATGTTGACTTGCGCGTTATGACAGACTTGGCAAACCATATTGGTGAGCGTGCAGAGCATGTTGCGGTACTGGTCAACCCACATGATACGACGATTGACGATATCATGGCGCATTACACGCCGCATTATTGGCAGATTCATGGTGTGCAGGATGCTTCCAGAATCCGCGATATTCGTAAACGCACAGGCATTCGCATGATTGTAGCGATTGCGGTACATGACGCGCAAGATGTGCAAAAAGCAGCGACGCTCATCAACGAAGCGGATTATGTGCTATTCGATACGAAGCAGCATGGAAAAGATGGCGGCACGGGCAAATCTTTTAACTGGGACGTGCTCAAAGGCTTTACGTTTGATCGTCCGTGGTTTTTGGCGGGCGGATTGAACCCCGAAAACGTTGCGGATGCTATTCGCAACACGCATGCGCCAATGGTTGATGTTTCTACCGGAATCGAGGATGCACCGGGCGAAAAATCAGCGGAAAAGATTGCAGCTTTCAATAAGGCCGTGCTAAGTACCCGCGCATGAGCGCACTTCCAGATTCCAAAGGCCATTTTGGCCCTTATGGTGGCCGTTACGTGGCCGAGACCTTGATGCCCCTTATTTTGGAGGTTGAGCAAGGCTATGAAGCCATGCGTAAGGATGCCGCCTTCAAAGCACAATTCGACGACTTGATGAAACATTACGTGGGTCGCCCCTCACCGCTGTATTTTGCCGAGCGTTTGACCGAGCACCTCAAAGGTGCAAAAATCTATTTCAAACGTGATGAGCTGAATCACACAGGCGCGCATAAAATCAATAACTGCATCGGTCAGATTTTGCTCGCCATTCGCATGGGTAAAAAGCGCATCATCGCGGAGACTGGTGCGGGTCAACATGGCGTTGCGACTGCAACGGTCTGTGCGCGTTTTGGTCTCAAATGCGTGGTCTATATGGGCGCGAAGGATATGGAGCGCCAAAAGCCAAACGTGTTCCGCATGAAATTATTAGGCGCGGAAATTGTTCCCGTCACCGCAGGTAATGGCACGCTGAAAGACGCGATGAACGAAGCACTGCGTGATTGGGTAACGAATGTGCATGACACTTATTATCTGATTGGCACGGCAGCGGGACCACACCCCTACCCTGCGATGGTTCGTGATTTTCAATCCGTCATTGGCACGGAAGTAAAAGCAGAAATGCAATCACGCGAAGGTAAATTGCCCGATACGCTCGTTGCCTGCATCGGTGGTGGGTCAAATGCGATTGGTCTTTTCCATCCATTCCTCGACGATGCGAGCGTAAAACTCGTCGGCGTTGAAGCCGCTGGCAAAGGCCTAAATACGCATGAGCATGCAGCCTCACTCACCAGTGGTTCGGCGGGTGTATTACATGGTTGCCGCACCTATCTGTTGCAAACAGACGATGGGCAGATTGAAGAAGCACATTCGATTTCTGCAGGTCTTGATTACCCAGGCATTGGCCCTGAACATGCGTGGCTCAAAGACCAAAAACGCGTGGAATATGTGAGCGCGACAGACCAACAAGCGTTGGATGCGTTTCAATGTTTAGCATCGCTTGAGGGCATTTTGCCTGCGTTGGAGCCTGCACACGCACTCGCGCATGTGATTGAGCGTGCACCGAAGTTACCTAAAGACCATATACTCGTTATGAATCTCTGTGGTCGTGGCGATAAAGATATTTTTACGGTTGGCGAAGCACTCGGGGTGACATTATGAGCCGCATTTCTGCTGCATTTGCCAAATGCAAAACCGAGAAGCGCGCTGCCTTTATTCCCTTCATTATGGGCGGTGACCCAAGCATTGAGGCAAGCGCCACATTGCTCGATGCGTTGCCCGCAGCAGGCGCTGACATTATCGAGCTTGGCATTCCCTTTTCCGACCCCATGGCAGATGGCCCCACCATTCAAGCCGCTGGATTGCGTGCACTCGAAGCTGGCGCAACCCTCGTAAAAATTCTGGAAGTCGCCAAGCAATTCCGTGCCAAGCATAAAGAAGTACCATTAGTGCTGATGGGCTATCTCAACCCCATTTTTATTTATGGCTACGACGCCTTTGCGCGTGATGCAGCGGCGGCAGGGGTTGATGGTGTTATCATCGTGGATTTACCGCCTGAAGAAGCAGCAGAATTGGAGCCACAACTCACCAAGGCGGGCATTTCATTGGTGCGGCTGATTGCACCCACTTCCGTGCTCGATCGTTTGCCGCTTTTGGTCAAAGGCGCGAGTGGGTATCTCTATTATGTATCCATCACGGGCATTACGGGCGCGGGTAGCGCAACTAATGCCGATATCGAAAAGAACATCGCCGCGATTCGTAAAGTGACCGATTTACCCGTTGCAGTTGGCTTTGGTGTAAAGACTGCCGAGCAAGTGAAATCATTCGGCACATTGGCGGATGGTGTGATGGTTGGCTCAGCGATTGTTCAAAAAATTTTTGAACATAAGGGCGACATAAAAGCCGTCAGCGATTATGTTTCGTCACTCGCTAAATAAATTTTCGCTGGCTTGCCATATTCTTGCTCAGGCGGCTCGGTGCGATTCTCAAGCCCTTCCAAAACACCTATCAATATCGCCTCAATGACTTTGGCGGCGTCTGCATCTGCCCCTGCCATGCGGTGTTCGATACGTTTGTTATAGGGGTCACGCTCCATAGGGATACGCAGCGCGCAATAGCGATTATTCACGCCCCAACAATATTTGCGGGGCACATGATCTGCATCGTCATAACGGCGATGGGACTCAGCTGTTGGGCAAAAAATGGCCATATCTTTTTCCAGCCGCGCCATCAGGCCACCCAATGAAAAACGCAGCGCGTCACTCATGTCCTCATCCGTTTTATGGTAGAGGTTATTGCCTTCGGAATCGGTGAGGTTCACATGAATATGTAAGCCACTAGAGGGCTGATCATCATACGGTCTGGCCGCGAATGAGCAGGCTACGCCTGATGTGTTCGCCTGCGCTTCGATAGTGCTTCTAGCGAACGCTAACCACTGCGAAATTTGCTGGGGTGAGCCAGTGCCTAGCACCAATTCATATTGATGTTCGCCGCGCTCTTTTTCAACGCGTATAACGGAAACGTCTTCTTGCGTGAGCGCATCAATAACGGGTGCCCAGAATGCATCCATCGTTTCAGGTGTGAGGGTAACGTAACATTCAAGCTCCGCACCCATGATGGGCGTGGCACCGAAGCGTGTGATAAGCTCGTTTTCGAGTTTAAGCAGCAAGCACGCCGTTGAGCCACTCAACAAGTTGGCTTTTTGGTAGTGAGCCTACTTTGGTAGCTACAGGCTTGCCTTCTTTGAATACGATAAGCGTTGGAATACCACGCACACCATATTTTTGAGGCGAGTCAGGATTCTGGTCGATGTTGA
The DNA here is from genome assembly GCA_049314715.1 of Rickettsiales bacterium. GTDB lineage: Bacteria > Pseudomonadota > Alphaproteobacteria > Rickettsiales > UBA3002 > JAFLDD01. The sequence goes on along the minus strand of JBMOEL010000026.1, from coordinate 11,297 downwards.
CTTTTGCAACGGTCAGTTTGCCTGCATACTCATTTGCCAATTCATCCAACACGGGTGAAAGCTGCTTGCATGGGCCGCACCATTCAGCCCAGAAATCCACCAATACAGGCTGGCTACCTGCGGCTACGGTTGCGTCAAATTCGCTATCGGAGATGTGTTTGCTGGTCATAGGGTTCTCGCTATTTTTATTGTTAACTTACCATATAGATATGCCCTAATCTGCGGAGCGTCAAGACGCTTGGTAGAAACTATCCCAAGAGGTTTTGGCGACAATTTCATCCAGCCAATCAAGCCGCGGCGCATGGGTCCATAGCAAGGCACAACTGATGGTTTTATCGCTGTATTTATTGGCAAATAACGCCTGATATGCTTTCATTTGCAATAGATAGCTCTGATTCGTTTCCGTAATAGTCTTGGGAACATTGGTTGAGGTTTTATAATCCAAGATAATCACTTGGTCTTTACGCATGACCAATCGGTCAATCTGGCCATGCATCGGATGGGTGACTCCGTTCACCGTGATGTGGCCACTGACACTCACTTCATTATAACCACTTTCTTGCCATATCCAGCCCATATCGGGATGGTGCAGTAGCTTATGTACGTCCGCCACCATACTCTGACGCTGTGCTTCTTGCCAATCTGGGGCAATGAACTGCGCAAGTTGCGCTAGGGTTTCAGACGTTGTATTGCGCGGCGCAAGCTCCAACAAGCGATGGATGATAACGCCACGTGTACGCGCATCACCCTCACTTTTATCGTAAAGCGCCAGCTCACTACTACCCAATCGAGAGGGCGAGAAATGCTGAGTTTTATTTTCTTGTGGTGCGGCGTGATGCGCCCATGCAGGCAAGGCTTCTTGTGCTGTGATATGTTTTGTTTCAAGTGGTACTGGAGCGTTTTGTGGCGATGCTAAGCGATAGACACCATCCAATACTTCAACGCCCACAATTGATTTCAGGGCCTCACGGCTCAGTGCATACCAGCAGCGCGGGTTAATGTCTTTCACGCGCGGTGGCTTAGCGCCGGTGATATAACATTCGTCTTCAGCGCGGGTGATGGCAACATACAGCAAGCGCTCATATTCGCGCTGCATCTCGTCGCGGCGTTCGTCTTTGAGTGAATCAAGAAAAATGGCGGTTTTTGCTTCGTCGGTAATCGCGACGGTCGGCCCCTCAAACCACATTTCTTTTTTAAGGTCGGGAGCACTGGTAGTATCCGCCAATATCACGATGGGCGCTTCTAGGCCCTTTGCACCATGCACCGTCATCATACGCACTTCGTTATGGGCTTGGCCACCGATTGATTCACGTTTGATTTCGCGCCCCGCATGTTCGAGCTGGTCGGCATAGGCAAATAGATTTGTGATATCCTGTTCACAAAGCGCAGCATGTTCGAGCAATGCGTCCAACACCTCGTGGATTTCGTGGCCAAATCGGCTGGCATAGGCACGGCGCTGCCCCTCCACTTCCAGCAATTGATGCAAAAATTGATAGGGCGTGTGAGCGCGCATCGCCCGCCAGCGATTCAACGATTCATGTAATTTTACTTGCTGCCATAAACTTGCTTCACCGCGATTATGGGCGACATTAAATAACTCTTCTTCACTCATTCCAATCAGTGGTGAGCGCAGAATTTGCGCCAGCGCTACATCATCTTCAGGGGCGTAAAGCCAGCGCATGAGCGCAATCATATCGCGCACGGCGAGGTGGGTTGAGAGGGCCAGACGGTCAATCCCCGCAACGGGAATTCCCATACGTTGCAGTTCACGAATGAGTAGCGGCGTCATCGGTTTACGCCGATGAACGAGAATCATGATATCACCCGCTTGCACGCTGCGGCCACGTGCTTTCAACACACGCCCTTCGTCGAGCCACGTACGAATCGTGCCCGCAATTTGTAGGGCCAATAAACTCTCAGCACGCGATTCATCGCGATATTCGGCGGGTAATTCATAGGGCGTTGCGGTTTCTTTTTCCATCGGCTCTATGAGCGGCCAACACTCGACCAGTCCCGCCATGCCTTTACGGTGCAACGCATGCTCGGTGCCACAGATAGCAGAAGCCACTTGTAGAATCGGCGCGGCGGAACGATAGGATTTACTGAGCGTGAATGCAGAAATCGGCAGCGCTTTCGACCAATCGTCGCGCATCTGTTCGAACATTTCAGGTGCGGCGCCTTGAAAGCTGTAAATGGATTGTTTGACATCCCCCACCACGAAGATGCTGCGCGCTTGGCCAGACGGCGCATCACTCGCTAATAATTCTTTTACCAACGCTTCGCTGATGCGCCATTGCGCGGGCGAGGTGTCTTGCGCTTCATCGAGCAACACATGGTCGATACGGTAATCGAGCTTGGTCATTACCCATGGCAAATCGCGCGCAAAAAGCGTTTCAACATGAGCAATTAAATCATCGTAGTCCAAGGCGCTGCGCATGTATTTTATTTGCGTATAAATATTGTTAATGGCGCGTGCCAGCACCGCCATGTGATAAGTTTCTTCCGCAGCGGCAATGGTCGCAAGCGCTTGGCTAATCTCATAAACGCGTTGTTGTTCGCGCTCTAATTGGTCACGCAACGCTTCATGGCCCGCGAATAATTTCGCAGGCAAAATCGTTTTGCGTGGTTGAAACTCTTGAGTCAGCCATAGTGAAATATAGGTTGTGTCTTGAGGGTTGGCGAGCCATTCACGCGCGGTATTCGCTGCCGTTTTTGTATGTACCCCGCCTGCTTCCCACACACCAATCGCGGCACTTATAAGTGAGGGAATCGCACCTTCTTGCAGGCGTTTGTGCCAAAAATCGCGCTCATAACTATCCAGCGGTTGGCGTGCTTCAATCGCCCGCTTCATGGCATCATCGGTAGGTAAATCAATCAGCGATTTCCACTCATTACGTTGGTAAATAAGCTGGGTGAGCCATTGGTTTAGCCTGCCTTCAGCGGCAATATCGGCAATGAAGCTGAGTGATTGTGAAATGACCGCATCATCCGTGATGTAGAGCTTATGGATTGCCTGTTGTATCAACTCCGTTTGCTCTCGATCATCAAGCAAGCTTGCATGTGGCGATATGCCAGCTTCAAGCGGAAAACCTGCTAATAGCCGTTGGCAAAAACCATGAATAGTGGTGATGGTCATGCCACCTAGCGGGCTATCAAGTACTGTATTTAGCAATGCTGGTGCGTATTTTACATGATGCGCTGACGGCGCTTCACCCATAATATCTTCGAGCGTTTTGGTGAGCACATCCCCTTGCGCAATCGCTAAAGATTTAAGCAAGGCAATGATACGCTCGCGCATTTCGCTAGCGGCTGCTTTCGTATAGGTCAGGCATAAAATGGATTCAGGCCGCGCACCCTCTAACAACAATCTTACCACTCGGCGCGCTAATACATAGGTCTTGCCAGAACCCGCATTGGCCATAATCCACGACGAACCTTTTGTATTAATGGAATATTCCGACATTATTGAATTTCCGTTCAATCGATTCTGGCGGGGCGATTGTTAAAAGAAAATTAACCAAATCGCAGTATGATAAAGAATAAGTGGAGCTATACCATGTACCCTCAAGCTAGACAAGCGAACCAGAACCAGCAGGTTCTGTTTCTACCCAGCGTGTTCAATGAAACCTTGAACCTGCTTTTTGACGCGCATCAATATTTTCAATCACGCGGCGCGGAGGAGCAATCCGTCATCGCGCCGATGGATAGGCCGATTTACGCAGCGGAAATGTCGCGCATTACCATGCGCCTTACTAGCGTGATGGCATGGATCATGGTACGAAAAGCCGTATTCTCAGGGAAAATTGATGAGGAATTGGCGGGCGAGAAATATCGCCTTGATGCGGCGGAATTCTGCCTGACACCGAAGCCCTATGCGCTCGATAATCTACCCTATTATATCAATTACCTCTCCGATCAATCACGCGAGCTTTATGCACGTGTTTACCGGCTTGATGCACTGGCCTATGGCGCCAAGCCTGGCTCGGTCATTCAATAACGGGATAATCTTCACGAAACTGTCACACTGCTTGACGGGCTGATTTGCTATTCTACACAGTGAAAAGGTGTAGAAGATGGCACAAGCACAAACCATAACCAAGACGATACCAGGGCGTAGTGAAATACGTCAGGAAATTAATTGGGGTGCCGTTGTTAAAGGTGCACTAATTATTGGTGCTGTGGTTGCAGTTGCAGTGGTGGGGTATAGTGCTGCGGCATGGGCATTGAATCCAGCTAATGGTGCTTTTGCTGCCGAAATGACTCAGTTGCTGGGTGGTATTGGCGGCTTTATTAAAGGCACCGTATTACCTTTTATAGTAAATACATTTAGCTTTGTTTGGGAAGGCATTGGCACTCTTTTTAGTCATATTTTCCCCTCGGCAGCTCATGGTGCCGCACAGGCTGCAATAGATTCATCTGGCGTTACACATTGGTTTGGTATGGGCGCGGGAGCATTAGGCGCCGTGTTCGCTGGAACAAAACTTACCCCATTATTAGCACAAACAGGCACCGAATTAGTGCATCAAGTGCAGGTTGATACTCCCGCTCAAACCATTGCGGAACCCGTGCCACAGGTTAATCACGGCCATGATACCGCATCCACCCTTGCGAGCGCTAAGGCCAAGCATGAATTGACCCGCCAAATGACCGATATTCCAGATGAGTTAATGGGTATTGAGGAAGAGAAAAAACAAAACCGTTCACGTAATTGGGCTGATCGTGACGGGATTCGCCGTGAACGCCGCGATGTTGCACCGCGTCAATCCAGCCAAGTTGCTGCTTTAGCTGACGATAGAGCCAATGCTTCCCTGCTTAGCGACCCTGTTCGTTAAGGGTTTTCTTAGCGTTAACATGTCCGTCTAAGGCGTTTTTGGCGCCTCGATACACTCGGCTTAAAACCGCCAAGACTCCCATGAACCTCGTATTTTTCGGTTCACTGGACCGAAAAATACGTCGGTTTGTCACAAAACCTTCACAAATCTCCCACCCCATTGTCATACGACTGTAACAATTCTCCTATATAAAGGAGGTGTAGGAGATACCAACATGGCTACAAGTCCAATCTTAGAAGCACTCAGACAAGCCCAACAAATCACCACAGGCGTTCAAGCGGCTCGTGAAGAGGGATTGAATTTATTCAAAGCTGGCGCTTCTATTATCCAGGGTGGCGAAAATCTCATTGGTGCAGCCAAAGCATTTGATGCAAGACAAGCTGCTAAACAAGCTGCTACTGCCATTAGAGAATCGCTTGATGGCCTTGATGGTAAAGCAGATGCACGAATTGCAGGCATTCGTATCCAATCAGTCAATATTGGCCGTAGCCAAGAGTAACCCTACTTCTTCTTATTCGCTTCTTGCTGATTGAAGGGCGTGAACATCGAAAACGCCTTGGTGAACATTTCCATATTCTGCTTACCAATTTCCTCGAACTGATGTGCGGCGCTGGTGAAGGCTTCCATGGGGTTGCCTGATTTACCACCCAACATATATTGGCGCATTTGCTCTTGGTTCTTCAAAAACGCCTGCATGCTGGTTTCCAGATACGCAGGCAGGAAATCCTTGAGCGAGTTGTCGTAAAAACCAATCAAGTTGCGCAGGAAGCTGATGGGCAGCAAGTTGGTGCCGCTGGTTGATTCTTCCTCGAAAATAATCTGTGTCAAAATCTGACGGGTCAAATCGTCACCCGATTTGGCGTCATAGACGATGAACTCCGCGCCCTCTTTGACCATTTCGCCCAAGTCGTCGAGCGTGACGTAGCTTGAGGTGTCCGTGTTGTATAAACGACGGTTCGCGTATTTTTTAATTACGATAGGTTCGACCTGCGCGGGTTTTTTCATATGTCCTGCCTTGTTTTTAGTGAGCGTCCCGTCTAGACTATTTAACCTAAAATGGCAACAAAAACAGACTATACCGCGCAAGCGCAGGCTTTTTTACGGCTTTGGCAGGATCAAATGCATCAGCAAATGACCAACCCCGACGCCATAAAGACCATGCTGGCGGCCATGCACCGCATGAGTGGAGGCACGAATGATACCCCCCGAAACCCTACCCATGCACCTGCTGATGGCGATGATGCAATCGGGCTTTTCGATGCCCGCCTCAAACGCGTGGAGCGGCAGCTCGAACGATTGGCTAAACGGCTGGATGAAATTCATGCCGCGACTCGAGCACCCCGTCGAAACGCAAACAAAAGCAATGCTAAGCGAGTGGCAAAACCTCGCGGAGCAAAACGCCGAGCTGCTAAAAAACCTACTAAACGTAAATGATTCGTCATTGCGAGCAAAGCGAAGCAATCCATCTTCAGAAAGCTGGACTGCCGCGTCGGCTTCGCCTCCTCGCAGTGACGACATGGTGGGGTTTTTCTCGGCACTTTCCGAACACGCCACGCAAACCACTAACGGTTTTATCGAAGGCATTCAGTCTTACATGGGCGCTTCGTATGAGCGCCCTGAAAAGAAATATCGCGTGCTTTGGAAAAAAGGTTCGGCGCGGCTGCTCGATTTAGCACCACAGGAAACGGATGGGGTGGCGATTTTATGCATCCCCTCGCTCATCAATAAATTCTATGTGCTCGATTTATATCCTGAGGCAAGTTTTGCGGAATATCTGGTATCACAAGGCTATCGCCCACTGATTCTAGATTGGGGCATACCAAGTGATGCGGAAATGGATTTCAGTTGCGCCGACTATATCAGCGCTTATGCGATTCCAGCGCTACAGAGTTTGCGCGAAAACCATGATGGGCCGATTGCAGTATTGGGCTATTGCATGGGTGGCGTATTCGCCGTCGCGATGGCACAGCTTGCAGCATTCCTGACCGATGCGTTGATATTACTTGCCACACCGTGGGATTTTTCGGCAGAAGATACGCCGCGTATTCTGCTTGATTCCAGCGCACAAATGATGCTGCGCAATAGCATCGCCAGTATGAATCCTGTGCCAAATGTCGTGGTGCAGACCATGTTTCACCTCATCAACCCGTGGCATGTGCAGAAAAAATATAGCGCCTACCCCCTCCTCTCGCCTGAAGAGAAAAAGCATTTCCTCGCGGTCGAGCAATGGGTGAATGATGGGGTGCCGTTAACGCAAAAGGTTGCGGAAGAATGCCTCGTCGATTGGCCACAGGGTAATATGCTCGCCAACCACCAATGGAAAATCGGCCGCAAATGGATTGAGCCAGAAGCCATCAAATGCCCTACCCTGTGCGTGATTCCCGAGCATGACGCGATTGTACCCAAAGGCGTTGCCGAACCACTCGCACAGATGATTCGCAAGTCGGATGTGATCTACCCCAAAAGCGGGCATGTCAGCATGGTCGTGGGCAAAAACGCCAAATATGAGTTGTGGGAGCCAATGACCAAGTGGCTGAATAAGCGTTTTTAATTTTCTTTTGCATCTTAACGATTTCTTTACCCCCCCCTTTAAACTGAGCTTACATTCTATTAAGGAATGATCAATTTTTAGGGAGATTATAAAATGGCAGAGAGTAATTCAGAAAAGATATTAGACAATCTAAACAACGTAAGATTGATGGCGACGGGAGATCTTGTGTATTCTAACGTCACATTGAATCCGGATGGCAAGCACATGGATTCATTTACCATTACGGATAAAGACGGTACTTCTGTCTATATTGGTGAAGGCTATGTTCAATCGGTGGAGCAAAATGGCGTACGTTTGTTCGGCAGACAAGCGCATGTTACTAATACGGATGTAGTTACGGGTTATACTAATGACTATCCTGCTGATACAGTGGCTAGGTTCTTAAGAGAAAATCCTGAACTCGTAGTTGCCCTTGATGCTAAAGAAGTAATGATGCCTATCTTAGATGTTAACAATACCGCTGTATTGACAGAAGTTGATTCGACTCCGCCACGTCGATAATCTTCGCTATGTTTATTTTGAGCAGAGCCAGCAATTCATTTTGCTGGCTTTTTTTTGCTTGATGTGTGCAGCGCGGCATGGGCGCTGGACATTGGTGACTTAGTCACTTAATAATTTCGTCACCCCCGCGAAGGCGGGGGTCTATGCCACCCCTCTCGGACGTCCAAGATTGCTGGTATGGATTCCCGCCTGCGCGGGAATGACAACATAGAGGAGGACAATATGTCGAAAGAAAAAGAAATCGTGATTGTGGATGCGGTACGTACTGCCATTGGAAATTTTAGCGGCGCACTTGCGCCTCACTGCCGCACAGCTTGGCGCAGAAGTTATCAAAAGCCTGATGGCGCGCAACAAACTCAAGAGCGAGGATGTTTCCGAAGTCATCATGGGTCAAATTCTCACGGCCGCTAACGGCCAGAACCCTGCCCGCCAAGCAGCGATTCATGGCGGCGTTGCGCAAGAAGCAACGGCGATTACCATCAATCAGGTTTGCGGCTCAGGTCTGCGCGCCGTGGCGGAGGGCATGAAGTCGATTTTAAATGGCGATGCGACGATCGTGATTGCAGGCGGCCAAGAATCCATGAGCGGTTCGACGCACGCCATGCAACTTCGCAACGGCGTGAAGATGGGCAATGGCACCTTAATTGACACGATGATTCAAGATGGTTTGTGGGATGCGTTCAATAATTACCATATGGGCATCACGGCAGAGAATATCGCCCAACAATTCCAAATCACTCGTGACGATCAGGACAAATTCGCCGCCGCAAGCCAACAAAAAGCCGCCAAAGCGCAGGCAGACGGTAAATTCAAAGCCGAGATTATTCCCATCACCATTAAAGGCAAAAAAGGCGACACAGTGGTAGAGTCGGATGAATTTATTCGTGCTGATACCACGTTAGAATCACTTGCAAAACTACGCCCAGCCTTCAAGCCTGATGGTTCGGTGACGGCTGGCAATGCCAGCGGCATCAACGACGGGGCGGCAGCGGTAGTGCTAATGACCCGCGCCGAAGCCGACAAGCGCGGCCTGAAGCCGTTAGCCGTGATTAAATCATGGGCCACCGCAGGTGTTGACCCATCGATTATGGGTACGGGACCGATTCCGGCATCCAAAAAAGCACTCGAAAAAGCAGGTTGGACGATTAAAGACCTCGACCTCATTGAAGCAAATGAGGCATTCGCAGCACAAGCCATCAGCGTGAATCGCGGCATGGGCTGGGACGAAAGCAAAGTAAACGTGAACGGCGGTGCGATTGCATTGGGTCACCCCATCGGTGCGTCTGGCGCGCGCGTTCTTACCACACTACTGCATGAAATGAATCGCGGTTCGGCCAAAAAAGGCCTCGCAACCTTGTGTATTGGCGGCGGAATGGGCATTGCTATGTGCGTAGAAAAAGCAGCATAGCGGGAGCAGATCATGAAAAACAGAGTAGCGTTAGTAACAGGCGGCACGCGAGGCATTGGCAAAGCAATTGCCATTGACCTTAAAAAAGCCGGCTGCAAAGTTGCTGCGAGTTATCATGGCAATGAAGAAGCTGCTCAGGCATTCAAAAAAGAAACAGGGATTGCCGTTTTTCGCTTTGATGTGGGCAATTATGACGAATGCCAAGCCGCCGTGCGCACGATTGAAGCGGATATTGGGCCAATTGATATTCTCATCAACAATGCGGGTATCACACGCGACGGATTTTTGCATAAAATGAGCGAAGATAACTGGGATGCGGTGATTAACACCAATCTCAAATCACTCTTCAATATGAGCCGTGCGGTGATTGAGGGGATGCGCGCCCGCGCCTATGGCCGTATCGTTACGATTGGTTCTATCAATGGTCAGCTCGGCCAGTTCGGCCAAACCAATTATTCTGCTGCAAAAGCAGGGGTGATTGGCTTCACCAAAGCACTGGCGCGTGAATGTGCCGCTAAGGGCGTGACGGTCAACGCCGTGGCCCCTGGTTATATTGAAACCGATATGGTGAAGGCCGTTTCGGAAGACGTGGTCAAAAAGATTGTGGCACAAATTCCCGTGGGCCGTTTGGGCCAACCCAAAGAAATCGCTCGCGCTGTGTGTTTCCTCGCTGCGGACGAAGCGGGGTTTATTACCGGCGAGACCCTCTCGGTCAATGGCGGCCAGCACATGGAGTAGGCGATTTTGTCATGCCGTCTTTTTGACGGCATCCGGGCCTAAAAGCGCCGTCTGGCGCGTTATAACTCATATCGCAGCAGACGCTGCTCTTGGCACAGACCCCGTCATGAAGACGGGGTGACAAGTCGTTAAAATGTGATTGTCACAAAAGCTTCATCATATTGAAAAAAAACGACATATTGATGGTGTAGATTGGTTGCATTAACCCAATGCACAAGGAGACAAAAATGCCTGAACGCAATCAGTCCAACAATCAAACCAAAGACAGATCGATTATTCAAGTTATTGGCGACTACTTTGCAAATGGCTTTATGCCAGGCGTCGTAGCTCGCGCAACCTATAATGCCGTACGCCCCGCAGGCGCACCTGAGGCACAGCCAGAAATACGCACCCCTAAAGAATGCGAACCAGCGATCGGAATTGGTGGTATGCTGGGAGTGGTTGGTTGCACACTAGCCTATAATCAACGTGGTGAAGGCGCACCACATACACCAGCGCAGCCGCTTGCTCCCGCTGAGCGTGCTCCAAAATAATAGAGCATAAACAGATTATTTCAAAGCGCCCGCCCTAAAAAGCGGGCGTTTTTTATTTGTCATCGCCCGAATCTTTGATTCTAGGGCGATCCAGTCTGGATTACCCTAGAATCCGCAAAACGGATTCGGGTAATGACAATACTTACTTCGCAGATTTTTTCTGAATGTCAGATTCGCGCTTGAGTTCAACACGCACTTGGCGACGGTTCAACTTACTAAGCTCTTCTTCTTCCGACCAGACATGGCTAATCGTGCCCGAGGCAAGGGCAGCGTATTGAACGGGACGACGCGTGGTCGTTGATTTATTTACACTAATATACATGGTCACAACTCCTCTGTTGCACCCAAGGTACCAGCGAAGGGTTAAGGCTTACTTAACGGAATCGCGATATTTTTTGGAGCAACGTGCCTCGTGAACCATATGTGCATACCCAAATGCTATTTGCCAGTTATCCACATGCAACTGGGCCACACTGGTGCTTGATTACAACAACTTGTTGTATTTTTGCAGCACTAAGCGAAATTGAGCAATTCTACGGCCTTCACGCTCGGCAGTTTGGCAATTTTTTCGAGGATTTTAGCCGAAACTTCATCATCCACCTCTAATAATGCCACGGCATCACTGCCTTCTTTATTGCGGCCAAGGTGGAAGTTGGCGATGTTGATCTTCGCCTCACCGAGCAAATTACCCAAACCACCAATAAGCCCAGGCTTGTCCTCATTATTGACATAGA
>JBMOEL010000025.1:0-17708 GCA_049314715.1 Rickettsiales bacterium | reverse complement strand
CACATAGTGACTCTGCGCCTGATTCAAAGAGCAATGGAATATCCAGAATGACGGCGCGGCGTTTTTGTCTAAGTGCTTGTTTGAGTGCTGCTAATTCGGCCTCGCGCACGGCGGGGTGAAGTATCTTTTCCAGCACGCCGAGGGAGACTTCATCTTTGGCGACGATAGCGCCAAGCACCGCACGGTCAATGGTGCCGTTTTTGACGGCGGCGGGAAACATCGTCCCGATACGCGTGATTATTTTTTCAGTTTTCATGAGCTGATGCACCAGCGCATCAGCATCGATATCTGTGATTCCACGTTGCGCAATCATTCGGGCAATCGTCGATTTGCCCGAAGCAATCCCGCCTGTGATTCCCATCACAATCATGCGATTTTCTCAATCACATGCGCGCGAAGCGCGCCCGTTACTTTAGGCTCCACCCCATGCCACATGGCAAAAGCTTTTTGCGCCTGATAAAGCAACATGCCCAGCCCATCAACAGTGGCAAATCCTTGCTCACTCGCTTCTTCCAGCAATCGTGTTTGGAGTGGTGCATAGACGATGTCATGCACGGCAGCATGGTCAGCAAGATTGCTTATATCTATGGTGAGCGGATCCTTGCCCTGCATGCCAAGCACGGTAGTATTAATAAGCAATGTTGTGCCTATTGGCATTTTATTATCCACAGACCAATGCGCTGTTTCACAATTAAATTCTTTGGCAAGCGCTTGTGCGATTTGTATTGTGCGATTGATGATGGTCACACGCTTAGCGCCTGCATCTTTGAGCGATACCAGCACGGCGCGCGCCGCACCACCTGCGCCTAATACTACGACCTGCTCTAGATAGGGCTCAAGATTTCCCAATCCCTCTTTGAGGTTGGTAATGAAGCCATACGAATCCGTATTAATGCCGATGAGTTTGCCCGACCTATTTAACACCGTGTTCACAGCGCCGATGCGCAGGGCGGTTTCATCTATTTCGTCGAGAAACTCCATAAGCGCCTGCTTATGGGGCACCGTGCTATTGAAGCCGCGTACACCAACATCGCGCAATTTACGCATCGTTTCGCCTAATTGCTCAGGCGGCGTGTCCCACAATTCATAATCGCCTTTAATACCATATTGCGCCATCCAGTAGCGGTGGATTTGTGGCGATAGTGAATGCTTCACGGGGTGGCCAATCAGCCCTGTTGCGATATTACTCATTGGAACCTGCTTGACGTTTTTCCACCTGCCGGAGGCGGTATTGAATCATCAGTGTTGCGGTCTCTTCAACCGAACGACGCGTCACATCAATCACCGGCCAGCCTTGTTGACGGAAGGTTTTTTTGGCATTTTCAATTTCTTCTTTCACCGCCTCTTCGCGCACATAATCGGTATTTGTGTCTTGGTTCATCGCCATAAGGCGTGAGCGGCGTATATCAATCAATCGGTCATCGCTAATCGTAAGCCCGACCACCAACGGCTGTTTAAGCTTCACGATGTTCTCGGGCAATGGAACATTCGGCACAAACGGCACGTTTGCAGCCTTAAAACCGCGATAAGCGAGGTACACGCAGGTCGGTGATTTGCTGGTACGCGAGACACCGACAATCACAATATCGGCTTGCTCCAGCTCCCATGTGGCTTGGCCATCATCATGCTCAAGCGCAAAATTAATGGCCTCGATGCGTTGAAAATAATCCTCACTCATTTCGTGCTGTTGGCCTGCCATGCCGGTGGCTTTCTCGTTGAGGTAATTGGAGAATTCACGAATCACATGGCCTAGAATTGGCACGCAGGGCGATTTTAGTTTGCCACAGGCTTGTCGTAATTGTTCGCGCATTTGCGCATCGACCAATGTAAACATCACGATACCGGGATTCGCTTCAATCCCCGCGATGACTTTTTCCAGTTGGCCCTTGGTGCGCACCAGCGACCAGCTATGTTCAATCGGCTGAGCATGCTCAAATTGAGCCATTACTGCACGCGCAACACTGCTCACCGTCTCACCTGTGGAATCGGAAACCAAATGCAAATGGAAGCTCTTCACTTACTAACATCCCTTTGTGTACAGATTACGACTTATGCACCGATTTTTAAAAATCGCCAGTTCTACGCACATTGATTGCACCCTAACTCAGAAAATTATCCACCTGTGACACAGTTGCGCGATGGGTCTGTGAATTAGGTGTGCAGATGGATTGTCCCCGAAGTCCTATTTCTGATTTTCTTATATAGATTGAAATGCTTGCCCAAAATCTACACATTTTTATGCCTTTAAAAAACAGGGCATGTATATGCGTGTAGAGGTGGGGAGTAGTTTTGGGTTTGCGTGAATCCCCATTATATGCCATCCCCACTACCACCTCTATTCTTATTTAATATAAAGAAAGTAGTAGTAAGTGACCGAGGATAAACTTCTCATATCGACCCTTCAGGGTAAGCGCTCAGACCAGATTCCTTTTTGGTTCATGAGACAAGCAGGTCGATTTTTACCAGAATATAAAGCGACGCGAGCGACAGCGAGCGGTTTTTTAGATTTATGCTTCTCACCAGAAAAAGCAGCAGAGGTAACGTTACAACCGTTGCGTCGTTTTGGAATGAGCGCCGCTATTTTATTTTCGGATATTTTAGTCATCCCTTACGCATTAGGCGTTAATGTAACATTTGCAGAAGGTGAAGGCCCAATCGTTGAAGTAACCAACACGAAGCAGCGCATTGAGGCGTTTGAATTAGATAAAGTGAGAGAGCGTTTAGAGCCTGTTGCTGAAACCGTAAAGTTAGTAAAAAATGAATTGCCAGAAGGTGCTGCCCTCATTGGGTTTGCAGGCGCACCGTGGACGGTTGCGTGTTACATGCTGCAAGGAAAAAGCGGTAAGGAATTTGCCAAGGCACGTCAGTTCGCACAAGCAGAACCAGTGTTGATGCAATCGCTCATCGATAAAGTAACGGATGCAACGATTGAGTATCTGAAAATGCAGATCGATGCAGGTGCAGAAGCCATTCAGATTTTTGATAGCTGGTCGGGTTTATTATCACCGGCACAATTTGCAAAATGGTCGGTAGCACCGACTGGCAAAATAGTTTCTGCATTAAAGAACTATAATAAAAAAATACCAATTATTGGCTTTCCAAAAGGCGCAGGATTGTTTTTGAAAGACTATGCGCAAACAGGCGTTGATTGTTTTGGTATTGATATGAACACGCCGATGGAATTTGCTAAAGCAAATGCGAATGGTAAATGCCTGCAGGGCAATCTTGATCCATTATTGCTGTGCTATGATTTGAACGGTGCGCTGGATCAAACAAAACGTATTTTAGAAACGATGGGCGCATCGCCCTTTGTATTTAATCTAGGTCATGGCATGATTCCCGAAATGCCGATTGCGCATGTCGAAGCGCTTTCGAATGTACTGAAAGACTATCGCCGATGAAAAAAACGGCCGTGATACTTTTTAATTTAGGTGGTCCTGATTCACCAGAGGCTGTGCAGCCCTTTCTGTTTAATTTATTCAATGATCCAGCAATTATTGGGCTGCCAAACCCATTTCGTTATTTGTTGGCGAAACTAATCTCTAAAAAGCGTGCGCCCAAAGCCCAAGCTATTTATGCAGAACTAGGCGGCAAATCACCGATTTTAGAAAATACTAAAGCGCAAGCAGACGCACTTAAACACTCATTAGGCGAAGGGTTTCAAACATTTATTTGTATGCGCTATTGGCACCCGATGAGTGATGAAGTTGCTAAGCAGGTGAAAGCATATAATCCCGATGAAATTATTCTTTTGCCGCTTTATCCGCAATTTTCGACAACGACGACCGGCTCTTCAGTGAAAGACTGGAACCGTGCCGCCAAGGCAATTGATTTGAATGTACCAACCCGAATCATAGGCTGTTATCCCATTCAGAAAGATTTTATTGCCGTGCAGGCAAAGCTCATTCGCGAGGCATACACGAAAGCGAGTGAATCGGGGACACCGCGTGTCCTGTTTTCGGCGCATGGATTACCCGAAAAAATTATCGCTAAGGGTGATCCTTATCAATGGCAGGTAGAGCAAACAACACTCAAGGTCGTGGAAGACCTTGATATTTACGGGCTTGATTTCGTGAATTGTTATCAGTCGCGCGTGGGCCCATTAAAATGGATTGGGCCGAGCACAGAGCATGAACTACTTAGAGCAAAAAAAGATAACGCTCCAATCGTATTGGTGCCCATCGCTTTTGTGTCGGAACATTCAGAGACGCTGGTGGAGCTTGATATTGAATATCGCCATCTTGTTGGGGATGTTCCCTATTTTCGCGTGCCGACAGTTTCGATTGAGTCGGCATTTATCGAGGGGCTAAAACAGCTATGTTTGAATGAGCCGCCTACACGCATCTGCCCAAAAGAATGGACAAAGTGCCCCTGTAGGGCGTAGGAGTGATTCATGGATACATACCTGCTTGCGAAGACTCTCCACATCATCAGCGTGATTAGCTGGATGGCTGGAATGCTCTATCTGCCTCGTCTTTTTGTCTATCACGCAGAGACAAACATTGGCTCTGACTCATCTGAAATGCTTAAGATTATGGAACGCAAGTTGCTGCGCTTCATTATGAACCCCGCCATGATTGTGACCTGGGGTTTTGGCATCTGGTTGGTGGTGATTACGGGGTTTGGCGGGCCCGGTACAGGCGGGTGGATGCATGCGAAATTTGCCCTCGTTTTAGCCCTTACGGGGCTACATGGCTGGTTTGCAGTGATACGAAAAAAGCTAGCTGCGGATATGCGGCCACACACGCATAAATTTTATAGAATTATCAATGAGATAGTCACTGTTTTGATGGTTGGGACAGTGGTCTTGGTGGTCTTTAAGCCCTTCTAAAAATCCAGCAAAATAAGGCGCTTGGATAAAAAAAGCTTGACCCTGTGAATTGTTTCTATATAAGTGGCTTATCTTTGATTGCAGATGGCCCCCAGAATTAGGGCGCAAGGTCTGCCCTCTTCCCAAACATCCCTTCGAACAAACCCTCCGAGATTTCAACCATGAGACTACAAGAACTTAAAAGCAAAAAACCTAACGAGCTGCTTGAAATGGCTGAGCAGTACGGCGTTGAAAACGTCGGCAACATGCTTAAGCAGGAAATGGTATTTGCCATTTTGAAGCGCATGGCCGAACAAGGCGAAGAAATTGTTGGTGTGGGCGTGATTGAAGTGCTGCAAGACGGGTTTGGTTTCTTGCGCTATCCAGAGGCAAACTACCTAGCGGGCCCTGATGATATCTATGTTGCGCCACAAATCGTTAAAAAAATTGGTCTTCGCACGGGTGATACCGTCGAAGGTATTTTGCGCGCGCCAAAAAATGAAGAGCGTTATTTTGCACTGAATCATGTGAAGTCAGTGAATTTTGAAGAGCCCGAGAAGTGTCGTCATCGCGTGAATTTCGACAACCTCACCCCGCTCTATCCTGAGCAAAAACTCAAAATGGAATTTGTTGATCCAACCAAGAAAGAAGATCTTTCGCGTCGTGTGATTGACCTCGTTGCGCCACAAGGTAAGGGCCAGCGTACGCTTGTTGTTGCGCCGCCGCGCACGGGTAAGACCGTAATGTTGCAAAACATTGCTCATGCGATTACCGCCAATCACCCGGAATGCTACCTTATCGTGCTGCTGATTGACGAGCGTCCCGAGGAAGTGACCGATATGTCGCGTACCGTGAAGGGTGAAGTAGTAAGCTCAACCTTCGACGAGCCAGCAACCCGTCACGTGAATTTGGCAGAGATGGTGATTGAAAAAGCCAAGCGCCTTGTGGAACATAAAAAAGATGTGGTGATTTTGCTCGACTCGATTACCCGTTTAGCCCGCGCCTATAACACGGTGATTCCATCTTCCGGCAAAGTACTCACCGGTGGTGTGGACGCCAACGCGTTGCAACGTCCAAAACGTTTCTTCGGTGCGGCGCGTAATATCGAATTTGGTGGCTCGCTCACCATTATCGGCACGGCGCTGATTGAGACGGGCTCGCGTATGGATGAGGTCATTTTCGAGGAATTCAAAGGTACCGGTAACTCCGAGATTATTCTCGATCGCAAAATGTCTGACAAGCGCGTGTACCCTGCGATTGATATTGCCAAGTCGGGTACGCGTAAGGAAGAAATGCTTTACGAAAAAGGCGATGTTTCGAAGATTTGGATGCTGCGCAAAATCCTCAACCCCATGGGTCCGATGGATGCGATGGAATTCCTGCTCGATAAGATGAAAGATACCAAGTCGAATGACGAGTTCTTCGCAAGAATGAATAAGTAGGCCAGAGTGCTGAAGCGCATCATCACGCATCACCCGTTTTTGACATTGATTGTGATGGCGATTGCAGCGTTAGTGGCGGGAACGACGAGCCTTAATCTTTTTTATCTTTTTAAAGCCAATATCGAATTTATTCGTGAGTACGGCATTATGGCGCTCAGGGATGGCGCGTTTTCACAATTGCTGGAGCTCATGGCCTATGGCGTGCTAACGGTCGCCGCCTATATCGTTTTCAAAGCCTGTGAGAAAGTTTTGGTTGATCGGCTTTTGAAGTAAAAACAATATTCAGAAGCTAACCCCTGATTTTTCAAGACCTTTTTTTCTGAGCACCTCAAGTCCTTTTTCAAAAAGGCCTAAGCGCCCTTCGTCAAATATTGGATTAAAGCCATCTTCTAAATGCAGTGTTTTACTACCAACATCACAACTTGCTATCCGAACGCGCGTGTACATTTTTTGTGGAACGCCACGTGGCCCTGGCATAACCTCTTCGCTTGCTACAATCATTTCTCTTGGTGCCGCATTAATAGCGTCGCGAACAAGCTGAAGGCCCTGCCTGAATTCATCATCTTTTAGGGGTGTCTGCATATCAATCGTGAATGTCGTAACGCCCCCGCCAATGGTGTGCTGTGCATGTCCTGTGGCAGATTTAAGGTGTTCAATAATTGCCTGAGCAGAATCAAACTTATCACGCATGAGTTTCTCCAGTTTTTAAAACAATAGAAGGAGCTTATAGGCGCACTATGAAGGCTTTGTGAAGGAATCGTGTCAATTTGAAGAATATGCACTAACCAATCAATAAATAACTGATTTTCATTGATAATCCGTGCATTTGTCATGCAAATGTCACGGCGATTTCACTGATTCGACATATTCATCCGATATCCTGATGGTATGAAGCCAAGCGAACGATTAACCCATATTGCAGAGCGCGTCGCGGCGCACGAGCGTGTTTATGGGGAACAGGTCTCGCTAAGAAATCCAGGCACGGGTTTCAAATTGGGCGAGCATATCTACTCCAACCTCGACCGCTATATGTTGATGGATGTGTATTGTAGCGCAAAAGGCTATGGTTATGTGAACGACCTCAATGCGCGATTAGATATTCATTCCACTTCTGACATCGCATATCTGGGCGGGATTTATCACGAGGCCTTGAGGGGCAGTAACTTCGGTGTAATTGATGGAATAACCTTTAATTCTGCGCGCACCATTGATCAATTTCGCGGCAGCATGCAGGCATTAAGCTGGTTGGCGCAACATTATCCCGAAGACGTGCCGCACCGTATTGTCATGCCGATTGAAATTGAGCGTGGTGATTTAGGTCACACGGCGGCGGTGGCGATTGAGTGGGATGGGGAAAGATTCACTCACGTCAATCTTTTTGAGCAGCATGCGCGCGATGACGGTGATATTCGCGATTTTTCAATTGAGCTAGAGCAAGCGGGCGCGATAATTCAAGAGGCGCTGGGTGCCGAGCATCGCGCAATGAACACAGAGCCATTTTGCCGCGAACAGAAAGTATGTTTTGTAGTAGGCTTAGAGACGGCTAAAAAATTGTTGGAGTTGGAGAATAAGGGCCATAGCAGTGACTATATGCAGGATATCACGCCGCTAGTGATGGACCGCGTCGCCGTGGAGGATGCGCATGAAGCGAATGTTAGGCTTTTTTCGCGTATTCAATCTCGGGAAACTTTACAGGATGATTCGCGCGCAAGCCATCGTGCATAATCTTTACGCTTTCTTCATACTTACCCACTATAACCACAATCCATAGTTGCGTTTGGCTATATCCTATGGTTAAACGCTATCAAATAAAAACAAGGGAGCTTTCGCATGTCTTCTCGCAAAAAAATCGCATTAATTGGTGGTGGTAATATTGGTGGGACGCTCGCGCATCTCGCTGCGCTCAAGGAATTGGGTGACGTCGTATTGTTCGATGTGGTTGAGGGTTTGCCACAAGGTAAGGCGCTTGATATTTCACAAAGCTGCGCTGTTGAGCGCGTCGATGCGAATGTTAAAGGCACTAACAGTTACGAAGACATTAAGGGTGCGGATGTGGTGATTGTCACTGCGGGTATCGCGCGTAAGCCTGGCATGAGCCGTGATGATTTGGTCAATACGAATACGGGCATCATCACCACCGTTGGTGAAAACCTCAAGAAATACGCACCAAACGCGTTTGTGATTGTGATTACCAATCCGCTCGATGCGATGGTGTGGGTGATGCAGCAGGTGACTGGCTTTGACCCCAAAAAAGTGGTGGGGATGGCAGGCGTGTTGGATTCGGCGCGCTTTAGTTATTTCCTTGCTGAGGAATTCAAGGTTTCACAAAAAGATATTACCACCTTCGTGCTTGGTGGCCATGGCGACACGATGGTGCCTGTGGTGAGCTATTCGACGGTGGCGGGCATTCCCGTTCCCGATTTGATTAAAATGGGTTGGACGACGCAGGAGAAGATGGACAAAATCGTCCAGCGCACGCGTGATGGTGGTGCTGAAATCGTTGGTTTGCTTAAAACAGGCTCGGCGTATTATGCGCCTGCTGCTTCGGCGATTGAGATGGCGGATGCGTATCTCAAAGACCGCAAGAAGCTGCTGCCTGTTGCGGCGCATCTTACGGGTCAGTATGGCCAGAAAGATATTTATGTTGGCGTGCCAGTTATTATTGGTGCGGGCGGTGTTGAGAAGATTGTCGAGATTGCATTGCCTGCCGACGCGCAGAAGCAATTTGACCATTCGGTGAATGCGGTTCGCGAACTTTGCGGCGGCATTAAATTGGAAAAGAAAGCGGCGTGAGCACGAGACGAACTATTGGTGAATTTGTTGTGGGGTGGTTAGAGTCTTTTGCCACCGTTGGCTTTCTTTTATGTCCTATTTTGGGCGTATTTGTTGGAACCATGTTTGGAGCAGAGGAGTTAGGGGGAGTTTCGGGAATCGCGGGCGGAGTGATTTTGGGGGGTCTTATAGGAACGTTCTGGGGAATTTTATTTTTTGGTTTTATATTCCTTTTTCTTCAGACAAATTATGTACTCAAAGATATTCGCAACTCACTTAGAGAAGCCAATAGGTTGTTGCAGCAAACAAAAAATGAAGCCCTTGCTTCAGTAAGAATTAATGAGGAGACGATATGAATATTCATGAGTATCAGGCGAAGTCGGTGTTGGCGAAATTTGGTGTGGCCGTGCCGCGCGGTGGCGTTGCGTACACGCCCGCAGAAGCAGAGGCGGCGGCGCAACATTTGGGCGGCGCGCTTTGGGTTGTAAAGGCGCAGATTCATGCAGGTGGTCGCGGCAAAGCAGGCGGCGTGAAACTTGCCAAATCGCTGGACGAAGTAAAGCGCCTGACCAAAGAAATGTTGGGCATGATTCTCGTTACCCATCAAACAGGCCCTGAGGGTAAAGAAGTAAAGCGCGTTTATATCGAAGAGGGTTCGGACATTGGCGAAGAGCTTTATCTCTCGGCGGTGCTGGATCGCAAATATTCGGCCATCACTTTCATCGGCTCCAAAGAAGGTGGCGTGAATATCGAGGATGTGGCGCATAATACGCCTGAGAAAATCATTACGGTTCCAGTGGACCCCGCTGCGGGCTTCCAGCCGCACCATGCGCGCAAGTTGGCGTTTGGTATGCAGGTGCCTGTTGAGCTTCATGCTGGGTTCGCGAAATTGGTGGAGGGTGTTTATAATGCCTTCTTGCATACGGATGCGTCGCAGGTAGAAATTAACCCGCTGGTGATTACTAAGCAGAAAAAACTCATCGCGCTGGATGCGAAATTTAATTTCGATGACAATGCCCTATTCCGCCAGCCCGAAGTTGCTGAGATGCGTGACGAGTCGGAAGAAGACCCGCTTGAATTGCAGGCAGGTAAATTCGGTCTTTCCTACGTGAAGATGGACGGCAACATCGGCTGCATGGTGAATGGCGCAGGTCTCGCCATGGCGACGATGGATATCATCAAGCTTTATGGTGGTGAGCCCGCCAACTTCCTCGACGTAGGCGGTGGAGCGAATAAAGAAAAAGTAACCGAGGCATTCAAATTGATTCTCTCCGACCCAAACGTCGAAGGCATTTTGGTGAATATTTTCGGCGGTATTATGCGCTGCGATATTATTGCTGAGGGCATTATTTCGGCGGCGCGTGAAGTCAGCCTTAATGTGCCGCTCGTCGTGCGTTTGGAAGGCACCAATGTGGAGCTGGGCAAGAAAATGCTCGCTACATCTGGCCTGCCAATTATTGCAGCCGATAATCTGGCGGATGCTGCAGAGAAAATTACGGTTTCCGTTAAGAAAAAAGCGGCATAAGGAGCTACCCATGTCCATTCTCATCAATAAAAATACGAAAGTCATTTGTCAGGGTTTTACGGGTCGTGAAGGTACCTATCACTCGGAACAAGCCATTGCGTATGGCACGCAAATGGTTGGCGGCGTTACGCCTGGTAAGGGCGGCACCAAGCATCTCGAGCTTCCCGTATTCAATACCGTGCACGAGGCAAAAGCCAAAACAGGCGCCAATGCCTCGGTCATTTATGTGCCACCGCGCTTTGCGGCGGACGCGATTTTGGAAGCAATTGACGCTGAAATCGAGCTAGCGATTTGTATCACCGAGGGCATTCCCGTGCTCGACATGGTGAAAGTAAAGCGTGCGCTATCGGGTTCAAAAACGCGTTTAGTGGGCCCAAATTGCCCCGGCGTGATTACACCAGGTGAATGTAAAATCGGCATTATGCCCGGCCATATTCACAAAAAAGGCCGCATTGGGATTCTTTCGCGCTCTGGCACGCTGACCTATGAAGCAGTCGGCCAAACTTCGGCGATTGGCTTGGGTCAGTCGAGCTGCGTGGGCATTGGTGGTGACCCAGTGAATGGCACGAATTTCGTGGATGTGCTCGAGCTGTTCCTCAAAGACGACGAGACCGACGCGATTATCATGATTGGTGAAATCGGTGGTGATGCCGAAGAGCAAGGCGCAGAGTTCCTGAAAAAGTCGAAAATCAAAAAGCCTATCGTGGGCTTTATTGCGGGCCGTACCGCTCCTCCAGGGCGTCGTATGGGCCATGCGGGCGCGATTGTATCAGGCGGTTCTGGTGGCGCAGAAGACAAGATTGAGGCCATGAAATCCGCAGGCATCAAAGTGACCGATAATCCCAGCTACATGGGCAAGACCATGAAGGAATTGCTTGGGAAATAGGCATGATTAATGAAGTAACTGCGAGTATTTTCGGGTTCTTCTTACTTATCGGATTTTTGGCATGGTTTCGGTGGCGCGCGTTACATTATGTGCGCGGACTCAGAGCAATAGAATCTGGTGAGGGCATGGTTGCTACGGCTACTGTGCTAAGTCGCAATAGGTTGTCGTCCAATACGAGCAGCAAACGTCTTTGTTCCTATGAATACACAACGCAGGATGGTACGTGGTACCGATCTTTACGCGCACGAAAATTTGCGTTGATGGGAGCCAATAGGGGTGATTTGATCGAGGTAATTTATTGGCAGCGTAATCCAAAAATTCATACGTTACGTGACGCGTTGAATTATGACATTCATACCAATGAACAAGACGCGCGCGCTTCGACCATGGCGCTATATGCTTTTGGTTTGCTAGCGTTTTTGGGTGTAGGATATCAAATCTTTGCCAATTCAAACTAATTGACTTTAGCAACTAATCGGCGAATTTTCTTGAAATCCCACTAGGTGAGGCCTACAACCTAGGCGAGCGTATGGCTCATCATACGCGCTCGCATTTGGGACCTTTTATGTCACGCGAAACACTCGAAAATTCATACCTTTACGGCGCAAATTCTGTTTTTATCGAAGAGCTCTACAAGCGCTATCTCGCAAGCCCCGCATCTGTTGATGCAAGCTGGCAGAAATTCTTTGCCGCACTTGGCGACCCAAGCCCGCAAAAACCGTCGTGGGATAAAACGCCCTCCGCAGTGATTGGGCAAGTTGACCCTGAGGCAGCTCCGAAAACTGACAAAAACAAATCGCCAGTAGGAGCAGCCGACCCAAAGGCAATCGAGGCAGCGGCGTGGGACGCGATTCGTGCCCAGCGTTTGATTCGTGCGTACCGCGTGCGCGGTCATTTGGCTGCAACGCTCGACCCGCTTGGGTTAGAGCAACCACAACAACATCCCGACCTTGACCCTGCCACCTATGGATTCACGGCGGCGGATTATCAACGGCCGATTTATTTGGGCGGAACGCTTGGCTTTGATCGCGCCACGCTGACGGATATTTTGGGTATTTTGCGCGCCACCTACTCGGGCACGATTGGTTTTGAGTACATGCACATCCAAGACCCTGCGCAGCGCGAATGGATTCAGTCGCGCATCGAGGCAGCGCATGGGCACCCGAACCTAACGAAAGACGAGAAAAAGCGCATTTTGAATACGCTGCTGGAAGTCGAGGGTTTTGAAGAGTTTGTGCAGCTCAAATATACGGGCATGAAGCGTTTCTCGGTCCAAGGTGGTGACGCGATGGTACCCGGCTTAGAAGCGATTTTGGAATCAGCGAGTAATCTGGGTGTTGAGGAAATCGTCATCGGCATGCCGCATCGTGGTCGCATGAATGTGCTCACTACCATCATGGGAAAACGCTATTCGGAATTGCTATCGATTTTTAATGGCAATCTTGATTTTCCGGAATCCGTAAATTCATCAGGCGATGTGAAATACCACCTAGGCGCATCGCATGACCGCGTGATGCCCAATGGTAAGAATTTACACTTATCGCTCAACGCCAACCCGTCGCATTTGGAAGCGGTAAACCCCGTTGTGGTTGGTAGAGTGCGCGCCAAGCAAGACCAGAAAAAAGACGCAGCGCGCAGCAAAGTGATGGGGCTGACGCTACATGGTGATGCGGCCTTTGCAGGTCAAGGCTCGGTGCCAGAGACCTTGGCGCTTTCCGATTTGCGCGGGTATCGCACGGGCGGCACGGTGCATGTGATCGTGAATAATCAGATTGGCTTTACCACGGCGCCACGCTACTCGCGTTTTACGCCGTATCCAACGGATTGTGCGAAGTCGGTGCAATCACCGATTTTTCATGTGAATGGTGAAGATCCCGAAGCAGTGGTGTTTGCGTGTAAATTGGCAACCGAGTTCCGCCAACAATTCCAGCGTGACACGGTGGTTGATATTATTTGTTACCGTAAATACGGTCATAATGAGGGCGATGAGCCAATGTTCACCCAGCCAATTATGTATAAAACCATTGCGCAAAAGCAGTTGCCGGCGCGTATTTACGCACAAAAATTGGTTGCTGAAGGCACCATGTCCGAAGACGAAGTGGGCGCAGAGATCGAGAAACTCAACGCGCATTTCAATAAAGAATATGAAGCAGGAAAAGATTTTAAACCCAATAAGGCTAACTGGCTTGAGGGCAAATGGAGCGGTTTTGCGCAGCCAGAAATTGGTTTGGGTAAAGAGCCAGATACAGGCGTTGATCTCAAGAAGCTCAAAGAAATCGGTATGGCGCTTTCGCAATTCCCGCAAGGTTTTAATATCAATCGCAAGGTAGAGCGTCAGCTGAAAGCCAAACAAGAGATGATGGAAACGGGCGAGGGTCTCGATTGGGCCATGGGTGAGGCATTGGCTTTTGGCTCGCTACTTAAGGAAGGCAAACCGATTCGTTTGACGGGTCAGGATTCTGGTCGCGGCACATTCTCGCACCGCCATTCTGTGTTTATTGATCAGGAAACCGAAGCGCGTTTCGAGCCGCTCAACCATTTAGGCGGCGAGCAGGCTGCCTACGAAGTGCATGATTCGAATTTGAGTGAATTTGCGGTGTTGGCGTTTGAGTATGGTTATTCGCTTGCTGAGCCGGAAGCGCTCGTATTATGGGAAGCACAATTTGGCGATTTCGCTAATGGCGCGCAGGTGATTATTGACCAGTTTATCGCTTCGGGTGAAATCAAATGGCTGCGTATGTCGGGCCTTGTGATGTTGTTGCCGCATGGGCATGAAGGTCAGGGCCCTGAGCATAGCTCGGCGCGGCCTGAGCGCTTCTTGCAGCTTTGCGGGGAAGATAACATGCAAGTTTGCAATATCACGACGCCTGCTAACTTCTTCCATGCGCTGCGCCGTCAAATTGTTGGTCGTAAATTCCGCAAACCATTGATTGTGATGACGCCAAAATCACTGCTGCGTCACAAGCTTGCGACGAGCTCGCTTAAGGATTTTGCACCAGGAACGAGCTTTAAGCGCGTGATTGGAGAAATTGATAAAATCTCTGCCGACGATAAAGTGAAGCGTCTGATTTTCACGAGCGGCAAATTCTACTACGAATTGCTGGAGCAGCGCCGCGAACGCAAGGCAGACGATATTGCCATTGTGCGTGTAGAGCAATATTATCCCTTCCCACGTAATGAGATTGAAGAAGCGTTGGTGAAGTATAAAAATGCCGAAATATTCTGGGCACAAGAAGAGCCAGAGAATATGGGTGCATGGCGCTTTATTGGGCCACGTATCGGCGATGTGTTGGATGCGTTAGGTCGTAGTAATCAGCGTATTCGTTATGTGGGTCGCAAGGAAGCAGCATCCCCTGCGGAAGGGTACATGAAACTGCATCAGCGTGCACAAAGTGAGATTATCGAAAAAGCCTTCGCACCGACGGAAGATGCGGGCGCACAAAAACAACGTAAGAAAGCATAGGAGATACAGATGGCAACGAAGGATATTGTCGTTCCAACTTTGGGTGAGTCGGTGAGTGAGGCGACCATCGCTAAGTGGTTCAAAAAAGTGGGCGACGCCGTGAAGGTCGATGAGCCGCTATGTGAGCTCGAAACCGACAAGGTGACTGTTGAGGTGCCTTCGCCAGCGGCGGGTGCGCTCAAAGAAATTCTTGCAGCTGATGGCAGCAATGTTGGCGTTGGTGCGATTTTGGGTAAGATTGAAGTGGGTGCGTCTGGCGCGGTAAGTGCGGCAGCACCTGTTGCTCCTGCCCCTGCCCCAGTAAAAGCAGCAGCGCCTGCAGCCGCTCCAATCGCAGTGCCTGCGGCAGCAAATGGCCCCGCTGTTACCAAAATGCTGGCGGAGAATCCGCAAGTGAATCCTGCGAATATTGCGGCTTCCGGCAAAGATGGCCGCCTCACCAAGGGTGATGTGATTGCAGCGCTTGAGAGTGACGGTATGGGAACGAGCGGTGCTGCTGGTCCGCGTGAAGAGCGCGTGAAAATGACCAAGCTGCGCCAGACCATTGCGCGCCGTTTGAAAGATTCGCAAAATACCGCCGCAATTCTGACGACGTTCAACGAAATTGATATGACGAATGTCATCGCGCTGCGTAATGAATACAAAGACGAGTTCGAGAAAAAGCACGGCATTAAGCTTGGTTTCATGGGCTTTTTCATTAAGGCTGCTGTAAATGCACTCAAGCAAGTTCCCGCGGTGAATGCTGAAATTGCGGGTGATGATATCATCTACAAAAACTACTACGATATTGGTGTTGCTGTTGGCGGCGCGCAGGGTCTGGTGGTTCCAGTCGTACGCGATTGCGACAAGAAATCCCTCGCACAAATCGAGGCGGATATCGCGGCCTATGCCGATAAAGCGCGCGCAGGCACGCTCAGCATGGCGGAAATGACAGGTGGTACTTTCACTGTTTCGAATGGTGGTGTGTATGGTTCGTTGATGAGCACACCTATCGTGAACCCGCCGCAGTCAGGCATTTTGGGCATGCACAAAACCGAAGAGCGGCCGATTGCGCTAAACGGTCAAGTGGTGATTCGCCCCATGATGTATGTGGCGTTATCGTATGACCACCGCATCATTGATGGTCGTGAGTCGGTGACCTTCTTGGTGAAAGTGAAGCAGGCGATTGAAGATCCGCGCCGTTTGTTGCTGGGCCTCTAATGTTACGCTTTTTGCTCATGATGGTTTTGCTTGCGGCTCCCGTAGCGGTTTATGCAAAAGCATCAAGCAAGGAGCAAAGCACATCGTCGAGCGCTAAGTCTGACTCTTCCAAGGCTGACACTAAAGAGGAAGAGGATGAGGAAAAAGACGAAGAAGAAATGAATGAGGTTCTCGACACGAATGAGACCGAAGATTTCATGGATGATTTAATGGAAGATGATGGGTTTTAATATGAGCGAAAATTTTGACGTAGTGATTATTGGTGGTGGCCCTGGTGGTTATGTGGCGGCAATTCGTGCGGCACAATTGGGCATGAAAGTGGCGTGCGTTGAAAAACGCGGCACGCTGGGCGGCACTTGTCTCAATGTTGGCTGTATTCCGTCCAAAGTATTACTGGAATCTTCCGAAAAATATCACGATGCGCAGCATGAATTTGCCAAGCATGGTATTGATACGAAAGTATCGCTGAACCTCAAAACCATGATGGCGCGTAAGGACGAAGTCGTCACCAGTTTCACCAAGGGGATTGAGGGGCTTTTCAAGAAAAACAAAGTTACCTATCTCGTGGGTCACGGCACAATCACGGGTAAGAACGAGGTGAGTGTTGAAGGCACGAAATACGGTGCGAAAAATATCATCATCGCCACAGGTTCGGATGTGACGCCGCTACCAGGGATTACGATTGATGAAAAACAGATCGTGTCATCAACGGGTGCGTTGGCGCTTGCGGAGGTGCCCAAGAAGCTGGTGGTGATTGGCGCGGGCGTGATTGGGCTGGAGCTTGGCTCCGTCTGGGGCAGGCTTGGCGCAGAAGTGACGGTGATTGAATATCTCGACCGCATTACGCCGGGTATCGACACGGAAGTGGCCAAGCAGTTCCAAAAGATTCTTGAGAAACAAGGCATGGTATTCCGCCTCAGCAAGAAAGTGACGGGTGCAAAAACCGGCAAACAGGTGGAACTGACGGTGGAAGACGCCGCAGGCGGAAATGCCGAGACCGTGAAGGCCGATGTGGTATTGGTGGCTGTGGGTCGCCGCCCCTATACCCAGAATTTGGGCTTAGAGAGCGTTGGCGTGAAGTTGGATAATCGTGGCCGCATCGAGGTCGATGGACATCTACAAACCAATGTTGCGGGCATCTACGCAATTGGGGATGTGATCGCTGGCCCCATGCTCGCCCACAAGGCCGAGGAAGAGGGCGTAGTGTGCGTTGAGCATATCGCAGGGCAGAAGCCGCATATTAATTACGATACGATTCCGGGGGTAGTTTACACGTGGCCAGAAGTGGCAACGGTTGGAAAGACCGAGGAGCAGCTGAAAGAATCGGGCGTTGCCTATAAAGTGGGTAAGTTCCCCTTCATGGCCAATTCACGCGCCCGTGGCGCGGGTACGCCTGACGGATTCGTGAAAATATTGGCGGACGCGAAAACCGATAAGGTCTTGGGCTGCCATATCATCGGCGCGCAGGCGGGAACGATGATTCATGAGGTCTGCATTGCGATGGAATTTGGTGCCTCGAGCGAAGATATCGCCCGCACCTGCCACGCCCACCCAACGCTGAATGAGGCAGTAAAAGAGGCGGCTCTGGCGGTGGATGGCCGTGCGGTGCA
>JBMOEL010000024.1:0-17984 GCA_049314715.1 Rickettsiales bacterium | reverse complement strand
TAGCAACAGCACGGCGGCCATTGCAGCAAATACCAAAAATACAATCAGGGGCACGACGCGCATCATGAACGTCTCCGAATGCCAGCGATGAAGCTCAACCCGCCACTTATACCAATCAGCACGAATCCATACCACACCCATTGCTGTAAGGGTGTGACATACATGCGTATCCCCACCCCATCTTTACCTGATTCGCCCATCACGACATAAATATCGCGCAGTGGGGTTGAGTGCAGCGCTGCTTCCGACGTATTCATATCGCGCACGGGGTAATAGCGAATTTCTGGCGTAAGGGTGATAGCGCTGTCACCCTTGCGAATCTCAAACACGCCGCGTCGCGTGATATAATTATGTTCCTGCACCTGCTCGGCATTCATTGGCGTCACCGTATAATCACCCATTTGCATCGGCGCACTTCCTACGCGCGGCACTTCATAAACCTCGCGGCTGAGGGATGTAACGGTGATAGCAATCGCAAAGATGGCAAGTCCTGTATGGCCCACCACACTTGCAACGTGGCGCAATGAGAGGTTCTGCAGATTGCTGGCTGAATAGCGCCCAACACTTACTAGCAGCAATGCACCTAACGTCAGCCCCACTAAAAATAGCCACCAGTCCTGCTGGAACATGAGCAACACGATAGTTGCCGACCCTAATACCGGAAGCGCGGCTGCTTTCAGTAGCGCGATGCGTTGTTTTTTCGTCGTGCCATCCCACGCCATGAGTGGTGCGGCGGTACAGAGAATCAGTAGTGGTGCAGTGAGCGGCAGGAACGTTGTGTTAAAATAAGGCGGCCCAACTGAAACAGGTGGTAACCCTAATAGTTCAAGAATCAACGGGTAGAGTGTTGCTAATAAAATTGTGCCTGCTGCGGTGAGAAGCAGAATATTATTAAGCAGAATAAAACCCGTGCGCGACACGAGCGAGATGGGTGCAGAGGCAGGTAATTGTCGCCACGCATAGAGTGTCAGGCCACCACCCGTGATGAGTACGATGTAGCCTAAAATATAAAGGCCCCTCAGGGGGTCTGAGGCGAAGGCGTGGACGGAGGTAATCAACCCCGAACGCACAATGAACGTGCCAATCAGACTCAGGCTAAAGGTAAGTATGGCGAGTAACACCACCAGCTTGCCCATTTGATTGCGACGCTCCAACACCAGATTTGCGTGAAGCAACGCACCACCTGCAAGCCATGGCATCAGCGATACGTTTTCAACAGGATCCCAAAACCACCAACCACCCCAACCTAGTTCGCGATACGCCCACCAACTTCCTGCACCAATACCCAGCGTCAGCGCGGCCCATGTGATGCCCAGCCACGGCTTCACCGCGCGCGCCCATGCACTATCAATCGTTCCGCGCAGCAACCCCGCAATCGCATAGGCAAACACGATTCCGTAACCCACATAGCCCACGTAAAGGGTTGGTGGGTGAAAGGCGAGGCCGATATCTTGTAGTAACGGATTCAAATCCTGACCTTCAAAGGCAGGGGGATAGATGCGCCAAAAGGGATTCGAGGTGAACAAAATAAACGCCAAAAACCCTGCAGAAATCAGCCCATGCACATGCAGTGTCACGCGCTTGAGTTCAACCTCTTCAGCACGAAAAAACGCGACGAGAAATCCAAAAAAACTAAGCACTAACATCCATAGCAGCATGGAGCCTTCATGATTGCCCCACACGCCCGTGATTTTATACAAAAGTGGCTTGGCGGAGTGCGAATTCTCGACCACGTTGAGCACCGAAAAATCCGAAACAACATAGCAATGTATGAGCGCCAAAAATGCTGCCAGAACTAGCATGAATTGTAACGTCACCGCAGGTTTAACAAGGTGATTTGCCGTGCGCAAAAGCAGCGGAGAGCTGGCATTAAGTAGTGCCACGCCCAGTGCAATCAGCAGCGCAAAATGCCCAAGTTCAGGAATCATGGACGATTCGCCTGTGAATCGTCGCGTAGCCCGTGGGGCGAGCCGGAGCGAAGCGAACGAGGGGGAGCGCTAGCGGGGGCGTCTTCGCCCCCTGGCGAGTTAGATTCCTTCCATTGCCCGGATTGCTTGAGTGCATCCGCCACTTCTTTGGGCATGTAATTTTCGTCATGTTTCGCAAGAATTTCACGTGCGACGACACGCCCATCCTGCATCATGCCAGAGGCAACCACGCCTTGCCCTTCACGAAACAGTGTGGGTAATAGTCCCTTATACTCAACGTCCATTTCGCGTGTTAAATCTGTCACCGTGAAGCGGATGCTACCATCTTCATCTGTAACGAGACTACCTGTTTTGACCAAACCGCCAAGGCGGATCTCGCGCGATGCATCAAAACGACCTTCATCAATCTTCGTGTAAAGCTGAGTAGGCGTGAAAAAAAACACCAGATTTTCACGAAATGTGGTCAGAATGACTGTCGCCGCCAGTGCCATGACAGCGATGCTTGCGAGCACAAAAACCATGCGTTGGTGTTTAGGTCTTATGGGCATGCATTTTACCTTTTTCGTTCGAGTCGTAAACGGCGTAGTGCAAGAAGTAAGGCGACGCGGTGTAGTGATTCATACACCCTAGCCTTACGACGCTGCAATACGCCATTTACGCCGAACCCAACTGGGCGGCGGACATTTTGATTTTTGCTGTGTTGCGTCCTTTGCGCGTATGCTTTGGCTATGCGACGCAGTCCGCTCCTAGCAAAAATCAAAATCTCCTGCCGCGAAAGAAGGTAAAATGCATGCCCATAAGACCTATGCTTCATCGCGCTCTAACTGTTTGAGGGTGCGCTTAGCGCGACGTGCGCGAAGCACGCTGGATACAACAAGCAGCAAGACTGCGATGAATGTCACCGTATAGGCTGCTGTAACGAAGAATTGCAAATCCAGTTGCTGCATGGCCGCTCTATAGCGTTCCTGCGGTCTTAGCGCAAGTAACTGCGACAGTTATGCACGACTTCTTAACAATTCTTCAAGTCTTTGGAAAAGTTGCAGGAATCTCTTGCACTAGGGTCACAAGTTTGCTGCTATGGCGAGATGGATTCCACCATCACCGATTCGCATGAACGGGGAAGCTGTCGCGCATGACTACACCACCACCTTCCGGCGATGATGATTTTCTCTCTGTAGGAAAATCGGCCAAAGCGGCTACTGCTTCAGTGACGCCTGCGCATGCGGCCGTGGAGGCGCCCGTTGCGGCGTCAGCGCCCGTCAGTAGTCCGGGTGAAAGTGGTTTGGGAAAAGTAGCGCCTGCCAAAGCCGTGCGCATTGGTGAGCGCTTGATTACTATGGGTTTGATTTCCAAAGACCAGTTGGAAATTGCGCTGCGCGAACAGGCCAAATCGAAAAAGCTACTAGGTAATATCCTCGTCAGCATGAGCTTCATCACCGAGTCGGCATTGGGTGAAGTGCTTGCGGAATCAACGGGTGCTGAGAAATTTGATCCCAAAGCCACCATGCTTGATACCACCTTGCTTGAGCTGATTCCGCGTGATGTGTGTATCCGCAATAAAATTATTCCCATCTCACAAGAAGGCGGTTCGGTTAAAATCGCCATGGTGGATGTGTATAACGTTTTGGCGCTTGATCAGGTGCGCCGCCACCTCGATAAGAATGCGAAAATCACACCGCTTTATGCCACAGAAAGCGAAGTCAGCGACCTGATTGACCGATACTACAATTATGAAATGTCGATTGATGGTATTTTGCGCGAAATCGAGACGGGCATTCGTGAGAAATCCCTGCTTGATGGGCGCGAAGATGGCTATGTCAATCCAACGGTTCGTTTGGTTAATGCGCTGTTGGTGGATGCGATTAAGCAGGGTGTCTCCGATATTCACTTCGAGCCGGAAGGAAGCTTCCTGCGCCTGCGTTACCGTATTGATGGCGCGCTCCAGCAAATCCGCAGTTTCCACCGCGATTATTGGCCAGCCATGCTGGTGCGACTCAAAATTATGGCGGGCATGAACATCGCGGAAACCCGCAACCCGCAGGACGGTCGTATCAGCCTTACCGCCTTGGGTCGTGATGTGGACTTTCGTGTTGCAACCCAGCCGACGGTGCATGGCGAGAACGTGGTGCTGCGTATCTTGGATAAATCCAAGGCGCTCGTGCCTTTGACCGATTTAGGATTCTCTGAGCATAATCTGAATTTGCTTAAGAAATGTATCCTACGTCCTGAGGGTATCATTGTGGTTACGGGCCCTACGGGTTCGGGTAAAACGACCACGCTTTATTCGATTCTCAGCTACATCAATGATATTGGCGTGAATATCATGACACTGGAAGACCCGGTGGAGTACCAATTGCCGATGATTCGTCAAACCAGTGTGCGTGAGGGCTCAATCGACTTCCAATCGGGTATTAAATCCCTCATGCGTCAGGATCCTGATATCATCTTCGTGGGTGAGGTGCGCGATGAAGAAACCGCCATCATGGCGGTGCGTGCGGCGCTCACGGGTCACCAAGTCTACACCACGCTTCACACCAACGACGCCTTAGGCGCGATTCCACGTCTTGGCGATATCGGGATTCCGGCACATTTGCTGGCGGGATCGCTTATTTGTACTATCGCACAGCGATTGGCGCGTAAACTATGCGATAACTGCAAGAAGCCCCGCCAAGCCAACCCCGATGAATGTAAATTAATGCTGGCTGACCCCGTTAAGCCGCCAGTTGTATATGATGCCGTTGGCTGCGAAAAATGTGGCTTTAAGGGCTATAAAGGCCGGACAGCGGTGGTTGAGATTTTACGTATCGATAAAGGAATGGACGAACTCATTGCCACCCATGCAACGCGCAATCAGATGCTTGAATATGCGATGGAGCACGGATTCATCACCATGGTGCAAGATGGCATCGCCAAGGTCTTACATGGTGAAATTGACCTGCCCGAACTCATAAATACGGTAGATTTAACGGACCGCCTGTAATAGACTACATCCGCTCGGTAGGCACGGGGTAACAACAACAAAACGCCCCAAATATTTGGAGTCTTAATGCCTACATATAACTATTCGGCCATCAATGAAAGGGGCCGCACCATCCGAGGTACGATGGTCGCGGAGAACGAAGTCGACCTTGAAACACGCCTCAAGGAGGTCGACCTTGCTCTGACTGATTGTAAGGTTGCTAAGGCAAAGCGCGCAGGATTCGGCACAAAAATCAAACTCAAAGACATGATTATCCTGTGTCTTCACCTTGAGCAGCTTACTCGCGCAGGCGTGCCCATTCACGAATCACTTGCTGATGTGCGCGACTCTACGGAGTCAGCAAAATTGCGTGATGTAATGACCGACGTATTGGAAAAAGTAAAAGGCGGTATGAAGCTTTCGGAAGCGCTCGCCACCTATCCGCGTATTTTCAATGAAGTGTTTGTGGGTCTGGTGCAGGCGGGCGAGAAGAACGGTAATTTGACCGATTCATTCGTCCATATGTCCGACCATTTGAAATGGTCGAATGACTTGCGCCGCAAGGTAAAAAAAGCCGTGACCTACCCGATTGTACTGTTGGTGGTAATGTCGGCAGTGATTGCGATTTTGATGGTTTACGTCGTGCCAAAACTCATCAAATTCATTGTCGATCAGGGCTTCGAAATTCCTTTCCACACGCGTGCACTGATTTGGACATCGGAATTCTTCCAGAATTATTGGTTCATCGTATTCGTGGTGCCCGTAATCCTCTTTACCACGATATTGGGCATTTATCGCACTTCGGAGCCATTTGCTTACCGAGTAGATGCATTGCTGATGCGGCTGCCGATTTTAGGCAATGTGATTCGTAAAATTAATCTCGCGCGTTTTACGCACTTTTTCTCGGTGATGTTCAAAAGCGGCATTGATATTCCCGACGCGTTGCTTGCTGCACGTAACGTAGTGGCAAATCGTGTCATCAAAGAATCCGTTGAAGTGGTGAATCGTAGTGTGATTGAAGGAAATAACCTCACCACCAGTTTGCGCATCTCCAATCAATTTCCCATGCTTGTCATTCGTATGTTTAAGGTCGGTGAAGATAGCGGTAACATGAGTGACGCGCTGGAGAACATCAACTTTTTCTATAACCGTGAAGTGAATGATTCGGTTGACGGGCTGGTGGGTATGATTCAGCCGCTGCTCACTATTGTCATGGGCGGTCTTATCTTTTGGGTGATTGCTTCGGTATTTGGCCCACTCTATCAATCTTTCTCGAATATGAAATTCTAATGGCACTCTCAGACAAAATCAAAGCCCGCACGCGAGGCGCCGCAAACACAGATGGTGATGATGCACCCAAGGTGAAAGCCGGTCGTGTCAGTGCAAAACAAGAGCGCTTTGTATTATTGATAGGCGATGAGGGTGCAATCTTAGTGTACACAAAAGGTAAGCGAGTCCAGCGCCGCTTATTTGCGCCTTCGCCACAGCCTGAGCATAGCAAAGCCATCACCGAGCTCATGGCGGCACACCCCAAAGTGCCGGTGCGCATCTTGGTGGACTCTATTGATCAGCAATATGTACGACACGCGCTACCGCCAGTAAGCGCGCTGAGCATCTCAAAGCTCGTGCAGCGGCGACTAAACCGCGATTTTCCACCAGAAGATATTAAAGGCGCGTTGCAAATCGGTCGAGATCGCACGGGGCGCAAGGAATGGAATTACTTGCTTATCTCGCTTGCTAACACCGCGCAGATACAGGCATGGATGGAAGTAATGATTGAGCAGCCCAACCAGCTGTTGGGCGTCTATCTTGTGCCAGTTGAAACGCAAAATTATTACAGCGCGATTGCCGCAGCCATTCCACAGCGGTCCTATGAGGGCACGCGCGCCATTTGGAAATTGCTCGTAACGCATAATAAAGTGGGTGGCTTCCGCCAAGTCGTTCTAAAAGACGGCAAGCTATCATTTACGCGTCTCGCGCAATCAATGGACGATGCGATTCCAGCAGTCGTTGCTGGCAATATCGAACAAGAAATCCTGAACACGATGGAGTATCTGCGTCGTCTGGGATATACCGACCCCGCGACGCTTGAGATTATTACCGTCGCTGCGCAAGAAGTGAAAGATGCCTTAGACTTAAAGCGCTTCAATGCCGCAGGTGCCTATGCCGTTGCGCCACTGGAAGTTGCAGAATTGCTAGGACTTGAGCAAGCCGCTCTTTCTGCAGACCGTTATGGTGACGTGGTGATGGCAACGCATTTTGCCACTGTTTCCAAACCAACGCTCAAGTTCATGTCGAAATACGGCAAGCAAATCGAGCAGTTTTATCAGATACGCTTGGCCGCAAAGATAGCGGGTTCGTTATTGGTTGCCCTGATGGTGTTGTCCTCGCTCGATAATATCGTGACATACTTCCTCGATAGCGGTGAATCGCAAACCATAACCGATAAGCAGGCGCAAATACAAACTCAGATTGCTGAGGTGCAAGAGGGGCTAACCAAAGTCGATGATGGTACAAGTATTAAATCCGCCGTTGTTGCTGCAGCAGACGTTTTCAAAGTCTATCAATATGACCCTCTGGAATTTGTTCAAAAGCTCGTACCTCTCTTGAGCGGAGTAAACGTTACGGGCCTTATGTGGGAACGTAAAGAATTGCCGGGCGGTCCTGACAGCACAGCGATTATGGCTTCGGGTGTAAATAATCCGCCGCTATTGATCACCGTCGATATGGAATTCACTGCACCATTCTCTGACAAAGACCAGTTCATCAGAGCGGTAAAAGATTACATTGAGAATCTAAAAAAGCAGTTGCCGGAATATGATATCAAGCAAGAAGGTGGCGCAACACAATCGGCCACCGATAAAGTGGAAGTGTCATTTGATACCAAAGCTTCTCCAGTGTTACAGGATGGGCAGAACAGAATAAAACTTACGTTTGCGGGCCCCAACAATACCTCTGCTAACACTGCTCCAGCACCAGTAATGGGGGGCATGTAATGTCAAGCAAATTACAAAGCCTTAAAAAACAAGTCACCCGTGAAGCTGCAATGCGTGCGGGTGGTGTCGTCGCGGCGTTCGCATTTATGATGGTAACAGGCAGCTTCTCTGAAAGTGCAACGACAGAAAAAATGCAGGCGCAAAGTCAGCTCTCACAAGCCGAGTCACAGCTTGGCATGATGCGTGGCCAAATCACTAAAACTGCGAATGCCGAGCAACGCTTCTCCGAACTGAGCATCAACCGTGATAACGAAGAGTTTGTGACCACCACAGATCAGCTCAAAGAACTGCTCAAGCAAATGAAGAATCAGTATCGCTTCTCGGATGCGATGCGCCTTACGATTTCACAAGAAAAGGTTTCAGAGCGCTCCGAGTTTACGGGGCTGAATTATAAAATTGTCGTTCGTGATGATATGGAAATGAAGGCAGGCGCTATATCCGACCTACATTTTTTCTCATTCATACAAGACATGCAGCGGCGCATGCCTGGACTAATTCGTATCAAGCAAATGAGCGTGAGTCGCAAATCAGCCATGTCGATGGATGCGCTAAGTCAGATGGGTGCGGGTGCAAAGCCAGAGCTTGTAGATGCAATGGTAAAATTCACATGGTTGACGCTACAAGACGCTAGCCCGCCAAAAACAGAAAAAGCAGAAAATGCCGCTGCACCAGTCACTCCGCCGCCAACCGCGG
Source organism: Rickettsiales bacterium (assembly GCA_049314715.1). GTDB lineage: Bacteria > Pseudomonadota > Alphaproteobacteria > Rickettsiales > UBA3002 > JAFLDD01. The sequence goes on along the minus strand of JBMOEL010000024.1, from coordinate 9,408 downwards.
GAGGGATGTAGCATGCGCGTGTTTTATCCTTATGTAGTTATGATGGTGATGACGAGCGCATTGACGCCCGCCGCATTAGCACAGGTGAATCCAGACCTTCCAGCCTTGCCGCCCGAGATGGGCAATGATGTGCCTGTATCTGATAGCAATGCTACATTGCCGCCACCGCCAGTGATTGAAGCGTCGCCTAACGTTGAGACAGTCAATCAATCCACTGACACGTCATCAAGTGCCACACCTAGCGTTACTCAAACAACTACCGTGACAACGACTACGAATTCAGTGCCAGCAAATCAGGTTCAAGACGTGTTTCCTTCTGCAGGGGCTAACGTTGTCACTATTCCCAGCGCGCCTACGAATGTAGTTGAGGCCCAGCAACCATCACCACAAATGAAAGAAAATTACATCCCTTCCTATGGTGATTTTCCCCAAAGCCTTCTGTTTAGTGGTGCAGAAATAGACCGCATGAAAAGGGTGCTGTTTGCTTATGAAAGCGTCAAGCGGGTAGATACACCTGCCGCTATAACGCCAGAGGTCGAAATCCCAATAGCGGTCATTGAAGAACCCAAGCAATATCCAAGTTTCTATCTTTCCAGCATCGTTTACCGCACACCCAAAGACTGGTTGCTGTGGATGAATGGCGGAAAATATTCGCCCAAAAAACGTCCGGGGGAAGTTACATTATTATCTATCTCACCGCGTTTAGCGCTGTTTAGCTGGAAGCCTGAATATATCCAACAGGCCAAAATGCGCTTTGAAGAAGCGATGATTGATACAACTATACCAAAGCACTTCAAGGCGGCGATGAGTAATGTGCGGTATGATGAAAAGCGTGAAGCGTTTGTATTTGCGCTTGCTCCCAACCAAAGTTTTGTAGGCGCGGCGTTTGGTATCTATGAAGGTAAATATGCAAGCCGTGATGTTCCGGAAATGGAGCAGCAAGCGCAGGTCGATGCGATTCTCACTCCCGCCGTTCCTTCGGTTCCTAACCCCACGGCTGGGCGCGACCCTGATGCAGGACTTAGAGAAACGATGCAGGGCTTGGATCGCATGCGTAGTAATTTGACGCAGTTAGCACCGCGAAATAATCCCAATGCGCCATCCACACCTAATGTAACAGGCCCAACGCCGACAGCATCAAGCCCAGGCGCATCGATAAGCTTACCGCCCGCAACGCTCATGCCGACTACCATCACGTTAGATCCCCCACCACCGGCAGAAGGAGCCGAAGCAAAGTAACCCTATGTCACCACTTGAACTCCATTCAATCTACAAGTCATACGGCAAACATCAGGTGCTCAAGGATATTTCGTTTTCACTCAAGGAAGGCGAAATTTTTGGTCTGATTGGTCTGAATGGGATTGGCAAAACAACCCTGATTAAAATCATCCTTGATTTGAGCCATGCTGATAACGGGCAAGCCAACATATTAGGTAAGCTAAGCACGACAGTAGAAGCGCGACGCAACATATCCTATTTGCCAGAGAAATTTACGCCATCACGTTATTTGCTTGGCAAGGAGTACTTGGCACTTTCGCTTTCCTATTACGGTAAGAAACTAGACATAAGCGCTGCCCGCCAAATGGCTGAGGCGCTCGACCTCAACCCCGATGTATTGGACCGCAAAGTGGGCTCCTACTCCAAAGGTATGGGGCAGAAGCTTGGACTCGTCGGTGCGTTTATGGTCGACCAGCCGTTTCTTATTCTAGACGAGCCAATGAGTGGTCTAGACCCGCGCTCGCGCATCAAGTTGAAAGACGTGATGTTAGAGCAGAAGAAGCGTGGCAAAACCATCTTCTTCAGCTCGCATATATTGGCGGATATTGATGAGATTTGTGATCGTATTGGCATTATTCATGATACGGCGCTGCGTTATATTGGTACGGCAAAAGACTTTAAGCCCACCTATCAAGAACAATCGCTTGAGCGCGCATTTCTTAAAGCGATTGATACACAAAAAGCAGCTTAAAAATCACTTTTCTTGGGCGCCTCTTGGCGCGTCACTTGGCGTACGGAAATGGCCTCTCTGCTAACGCGCGTAAGCGATTCGTTCTGCTTAATCATGAGGCGCAAGTTAGCGGGGTTATCGGCTTCTGCAATGGCAACATCCTGAGTAATAGTACCACTGCGGAACAATTGATAGAGCGATTGGTCAAACGTCACCATGCCTTCATCGCCGCCCTTTTCAATCATATCTTTAATCTGACGAATCTTGCCTTCTTCAATCAGTTGCTTGATGAGGCCGTTATTTAGCATCACCTCGACAGCGAGACTGCGACTACCAATCGTATTAGCGACAAGTCTTTGCGAAAGGATTGCTCGCAGGTTGAGCGATAGGTTTAGTCGAATTTGTTGGTGGCTTTCTTCCGGAAAGAAGTTCAACGCACGCTCAATCGCTTGGTTGGAGTTGCTTGCGTGGATAGTGGCAATACATAAGTGACCTGTCTCCGCAAAATACAAGGCTTGTTCCATAACCTCGCGGTCACGTATTTCACCGATAACAACGACGTCAGGTCGTTGGCGTAGGGCGTTTTTCAATGCAAGTGAGAAAGAATAAGTATCAATGCCCACATCGCGTTGACTGACGATGCAGTTTTGATGCGCATGCACATATTCAATAGGGTCTTCAACCGTAATGATATGCCCGTCTCCATGCTCATTGCGATACCCAACCATAGAGGCAAGTGAAGTAGTCTTACCGGATCCCGTTGGGCCCACGACCAGAATCAGGCCGCGCTTTTGCATGACTAAGTCGCAATAAATCTCTGGTAAGCCTAATGCCTCAGCGGTTGGAATCTCGGTCTGAATACGACGTATGGTGATCGCAATATGCTGTTGCTGTTTGTAGAGATTGATACGGAAGCGTGCGCGCATATTCCATGCAATGGCCGTGTTGAGTTCCAGCGTACTTTCAAACTCGTCAATCTGATGGTCTTGCAGCAACTGCCGCATATAGCGATCTAAGTCAGCATCGGTTAGTGGTGTATTGCCCTGCCTTTCGATGCGATCGGTGATGCGCAGGGAGGGTGGGCAATCAAACGTGAGATATAAATCCGAGGCCTTGTGAGCAATCATCGCCTCTAGATAGACGTCTACCTGTTCGGCGTTGCTCATTAAAAAGCGCTCTCGCGACGCGCGGCGGTTGCTTTCACACCCCCCGAACCTGCCGCATCTTTTTTCTCAGTCTCTTCATCGCTGCCGCTCGCGATAGCTTCACGCAATGTTTCTTCGCTGATGATACCATCATTATACAGACGATTGAGTGTATCGCGCATTGTTGTCATGCCGATTTTGGAGCCCATTTGAATCATTGAATTGATTTGTGGAATCTTCCCTTCACGAATCAAGTTACGAATCGCTGGCGTTCCAAGCAAAATCTCATGTGCCGCAACACGACCCGAACCATCGGCGCGCTTAAGCAGTGTTTGTGCGATGATGGCTTCCAGCGACACAGAAAGCATCGCGCGAATCATGTCCTTATCATTCGCGGGGAATACGTCGATGATACGGTCAATGGTTTTAGGTGCAGAGCTTGTATGCAAGGTCGCCATAACCAAGTGGCCGGTTTCTGCAGCGGTCATCGCAAGCTGAATGGTTTCCAAATCGCGCAACTCGCCCACCAGAATCACATCAGGATCTTCACGTAAGGCAGACTTCAGTGCGCGCGCAAAGGATTTAGTTGTAGCACCCACTTCACGCTGGTTGATAAGTGACTTTTTGGATTGATGCACGAACTCCACCGGGTCTTCAACCGTCAGAATATGTTTGCTGAAGTTGGTATTAATATAATTCACCATCGCGGCAAGTGTAGTGGATTTACCCGAACCCGTTGGGCCGGTAACAAGAATAATGCCCTTATGCAAATGGCAAAGACGGCGCAATACTTCGGGCGCTTTCAAATCATCCAACGATAATATCTTCGTGGGAATGGTACGAAACACCGCTGAAGGCCCATTAATTTGGTTAAACGCATTCACACGAAAACGCATGTCTGTTCCAAAGGAGATAGAGAAGTCGAGCTCCAACTCGCGCTCATAATCACTGCGCTGATTCTCGGTCATAATCGAATAGAGTAGCTGCTTGACCTGACCAGCCTCAAGCGCGGGCATTTCAACAGGCAACATGTCGCCATTAATTCGCATAATAGGCGGGTTGCCTGTTGATAAATGCAGGTCAGAGCCTTTATTTTTGCTGGTGGCAACGAGAAGGTCGGTAATTTCCATGTTAGGACTCTAGTGCAGTTGCGTAAATAAAACGTTAACTTCCGCGCGTATCAATCGATGCGGTATTGATATAAGTGAGGCGCTTTTGAATATCCTCAAGCGGTGCGGGGATTGACTCACCGCGCAGCGCCGCATCCACCAACAAGCCATAAAGCGCCGACGCATCGGCATAGCGACCTTGCTTATCCATCATGATGGCGAGGTTGTATTTATAGACAAGATTCTCAGGCGCCATACGGATCGCCTTGATCATCTCTTCGCGCGCTAAGTCATGCTGCCCGAGTTTTTCAAGCAATACCGCCATTTGCGCACGAATCGGACTAAATTGAGGGTTGCGCTCTGCCAATTTTTGTAACTCGAATAAGGCTTCTTCTGGCGCCTCGTCACTCACCAATACCAAGAAGTTATTGAGCCCCTCGCGGTGATTGGGGTTAATACGCAGCAGCGCGCCATAAAGTGGGCGTGCTTTCGCCAACTCACCGGCGCGATGGTAGGTTGCCGCTAATCCAAATAGCGCATCCTGATTGCGGGGTTCCGCTGCGATGATGTTTTGATAAATATCTACCGCCATTTCACTATCGCCTGCAATCAGCGCTTCGTAAGCTCTGCCAAGCTCAATATTGGAATCAAAACCTTGACGACTCATGCTGATTTTAAGGCCCGCTTGTTCATATTCCATTTGCTTTTCGAGGTTAGGAATCAAGCTGGATACTTCGGGACTAACGCGGCTTAAGGTAGTGCGTGTTGGGGCTGCAGCTGGCGGCGCCTCACCAACATGGTTAGGTATACGGCCTAGAATTTCCTTGGTTTCATTCGACAGATTGGCGCTTTGCCCCCTCAGTGGTGCTGGGGCAGGAATATTAGCGCCAATAACGGGCGGAGGTGGCGCGATATTCACCGCGCTATTCATGCTTTTACCCGTTGAGCTGCGCATATCTGGGTCGATAATATCAACCGGCGCACTTTCATTTGTTGCGCTAACTGGCGATGGGGCGGCAGGTGTTACAACGTTCGTCGCCAACGGCGCCATATCAGGTAGTGGCGGCGGCGGTGCAATATAGCCAGCCATTTGTGTTTCTTGAGGCGCATTTTCAGCCTGCGGATGTGAATCCATTACCTGATTCGCTTTTGCCTTCACCTCACCTGATACAGGCGGTAGACTTGGCAACGGCGCAATGGATGTTGCCGCTACTTCCATTTCCTGCTCCATGCTTGCCGAAGAAGGTAGCGGCGCGATGGTTGGAGAGCTGGTGGCTGCCACTGCCTCAACAGGCGCAGCAGCACGAGTCGGATATAGCGGCTTAGGTGTAGCCACCTTGTCAACGGTTGGAATAAAACCAGCCCGATTTGCAGGCGTTGCATGACGGTTAACCATCATCATTGGCGCGGGTGCCGTGCGGCTGCGTGTTAGGTGTTGGGTGCTAATAGCGGCCGTTTCGTCTTTGCCAGCGTCAGGGTCAAACGCTGCCATGGCATCTGGCGCAGTGACCAGCAAACAGCACATAGTCGTGCAAAGCAGGCGATGACGGGTTGAATCTAACAAACGATGAATCAGCATATGCCCCAGAAACGTGACGCGTTAGCCACGACACTACCCAAAACCCGCCTAGCGCGAGAGCATAAACGCAAGATATGGTAGCAAAACCCATTATTGAATGGCCGTATGTGGTGTAGATGTAACAAAAACTTGGCACAGGCCTTGCAAAATAGACGGTCATGAAGACAAAACCTATCGTTTTTGCGTTCATCGCATTACTTGCCGCTCAGCCTGCGCTGGCTGACAGTAAAATCGTTGCGGGTAAAAAATTCATGTCCTTAGCATCTATGCGTTCGGGCGTGCCCTCTTCAGCAATTCGCCCATCACAAGTCCAGCGTTCCGATATGAAAGCAATGCGTTCTGGATTCATGCGCCTCGACCGTGATTTGGTCATACGCGCAGCAAGCCGCCCAAATGTAGTGCGCGCGACTGAATCTGCACCCGCACAAGTGGCAATGTTGCAGCCTAACGGCGCACCCGTTGTAACACGTGGTAATGCGGTGACGGATTTATTCGGTGACAATGGCGGTGCAGATTCCCCCGTATTTGGCGAAACCATGCGCAATAGCAATATGGCAAGTCGCAGCGGCCATATATGGCCCATCGCACACAATGTGAAGCAGCAACTCAGTTCTGGCTATGGGATGCGCAAAGATCCATTCCATGGAAAAATGCGTTTCCATGGCGGGATTGATATTGCGGCAGCAACAGGCACGCCGATTTTAGCGAGTGCCTCAGGCACGGTAAAAGAAGTCGCCACAGGTCGTGGTCTTGGTCAGCACATTACCATTGCGCATAACGATGGTAGCGAAACAACTTATGGTCACTTGAGCGCGCAGTCCGTGCGTGTCGGCCAGCGCGTGGCGCAAGGTCAGGCAATTGGTAAACTTGGCTCCACTGGCCGCTCGACAGGGCCGCACTTGGATTATCGCATCAAACGTAATGGCCAGCGTATCGACCCGATGCTGGTGCTGAATGCGCCGCAAGGAACCGCAACAAAGGTTGCGCAAGTCGTTCGTGTGCGCTAGCACGCAATCATGAGTCTGTATTCTCTCATCCGTCCGTTGGTTTTTTCGCTTCCGCCCGAGCAGGCACATCGCGCGGCAATCAAATCGCTCATGCTGGGTGCAATTCCAACATGCGCCTTCAAAGACGCGCGCTTGAATACCGAATTAGCGGGCTTGAATCTGCCCAACCCAGTCGGTCTTGCTGCAGGGTTCGATAAGAACGCCGAAGTCTATAATGCTGCGCTCAAAGCGGGTTTTGGTTATGCTGAAATTGGCACCGTTACACCCAAAGCGCAGGCGGGCAACCCAACGCCGCGTATTTTTCGCCTCATCGAACAAGAAGCGATCATCAACCGCCTTGGCTTTAATAATGAAGGCATGGAAGCGGCCGCGTGGAATCTAAGGCATCGCAAACAGGGCGGTGTCGTGGGTGGCAATATTGGCAAAAATAAAGATACAGAAGATGCCGCCAGTGATTATGCTGCCGCCATGCGCACACTTTACGCGCTGGTTGATTATATTACGGTCAATATCTCCTCACCCAATACACCAGGGTTACGTAATCTCCAAGGCGCAGAGGCATTGCAGCCACTCGTGCGCGCGGTGCATGACGTGCGTGCCGATTTGGTAAAGGCAGGGTTGCCACGTAAACCCATCTTTGTGAAAATCGCGCCAGACAATGACGATGCCGCGCTCAAAGATATTGCTGATGTCGCGCTCACATTAAAAATTGACGGGCTGATTGTTAGTAACACCACCATTAGTCGTGACGGTGTGGAAATGAGTCCGCATGAAAGTGAGCAGGGCGGGCTGAGTGGTAAACCGCTCTTCCAGAAATCGACACAAGTATTGAAGCATATGTACCAGCTTACCGAAGGGCGCGTGCCGCTCATTGGTGTCGGCGGTATTTCAAGCGCGCACGATGCTTATGCAAAAATCCGCGCAGGTGCGAGTGCCGTGCAGCTTTACACCGCCCTTATCTATAAGGGTTTTGGTCTGGTGAACGACATCAACCGCGGTTTGGTAAAACTGCTTGAACGTGATGGCTTCACTTCCATTAAAGACGTTATCGGCAAAGACGCCTAAATCCCAAAACATTTCTTTAAAAATGTTACGGCGATATCGAGCCCTTCAGGATCGATACTATGCGGCAAGTATGGGCGCGCATGCGTTTCCACCTCAACATGTTCGGTAGCAAGCGCATAGGTGGCGTGCTGCATAGCGGCGAAGGGAACGACTTGGTCTTCCTCGCCATGAATTAAACACACAGGTGGACGGCTTCTAATTTCATCATGCAGTAAGTCCGCACCGATCATTGCACCAGAGAACCCAACAATCCCAGCAAGTGGTTTGGCACGGCGCGGGCCAACATAAAGCGAGGTCATCGTCCCTTGCGAGAAGCCGACCAACGCCACATCTGCATCGCGCAGTTTGAAACGATCACGTTGCGCGTCGATAAAGCTATTCACAATCGGCGCCACGGTTTTCACACCCGCGAGCATCGCACCCAGACTTCTGTCTTGTAGCGAGAACCATTGGTGACCATAAGGCGCCATATCGCACGGGAAGGGCGCATTGGGTGAAACAAATTGCGTATCGGGCAGCGCGTCCTTCATGAGTGGCGCAAGGCCAATCAAATCATTGCCGTCGGAACCCAAGCCATGCAGCAAAATCACCAAGCGTTTTACGGTTCCGCTCGTAGGTGCAAGTTCAGGCCCTTGTAGATGAATTGTCATAATCACTTCCCATATGAATCTGCGTGGCTATGGTGTAGCGCGAATTCCCCAAGGTGCAAGTAAATGTCAAATAGTGCGCGTTTAGTATTGGTCGATGGCTCGGGATATATCTTCCGTGCCTATCACGCGTTGCCGCCGTTGACGCGCAAAGACGGCACGCCTGTGGGTGCGGTCTATGGCTTTACCAATATGATGTTGAGGCTGCGCGAGAATTACGCTGACGACCATTTAGTCGTGATTTTTGACGCATCGCGTATTTCGTTCCGCCAAACTATTTACCCTGAGTATAAAGCGCATCGCCCACCAGCGCCCGAAGATTTGGTGCCGCAATTTGCGCTCGTGCGCGAGGCAACAAAGGCGCTGGGCATTCCTGCAATCGAATTGGCGGACTACGAAGCCGATGATTTGATAGCGAGCTATGCCGAAGCCGCAAAAAAGCAGGGCATGGAAACGCTGATTATTTCTTCCGATAAAGACTTGATGCAGTTGATTTCAGAAGGCGTGAAAATGCGCGACCCGATGAAGCAGAAAGACATTGGGCTCGAAAACGTGATGGATAAATTCGGTGTCGCACCGGAAAAAATGACCGAGGTGCAGGCGCTGATTGGTGACTCGGTCGATAACGTTCCGGGGGTGCCAGGCATTGGCCCCAAAACAGCGGCGGAGCTGATTAATCAATTCGGGACGCTTGAGAATCTTTTGGCGAATCTCGACCAGATTAAACAACCCAAGCGCCGCGAATCACTGCAAGCCCATGCGGAAGCTGCGCGTATCTCGCGCCAATTGGTGGAATTGAAAAAAGATGTTCCCTTGCCTGAGCCGATTAATGACTTGCACGCCAAGCCACTCGATTTGGATGTGTTGTTGGCATTCTTAACGGAGCAGAATTTTACCACGCTCATCAA
>JBMOEL010000023.1:0-18076 GCA_049314715.1 Rickettsiales bacterium | reverse complement strand
GTGGCGGTGCCTTTTTCTTTCAAGCGAATCGCCTCTTCCATGGCGATTTCATCAAAGGGATTCATCGACATTTTGACATTGGCGAGTTCAACGCCAGTCTGGTCGGCCTTCACACGAATTTTGACATTATAATCGACGACTCTTTTAACAGGCACAAGAATACGCATGCGGAAAACTCCTTTGTAATACTGTGCGGGTTTTTAGTTTGAAATGCAAGCGCTTGCAGTGCAGCGCACCATCATGCCTTGGTGACAAGCAGCGCTGCGAATGTTGCCAATGCGCAGGCCTGAAGTACAACGCGCATCACCATCATCTTATTGCCGTATTTACGGTTTGCTTCACCGCCCTGCGCCATCAGAAAAATACCAACCACGAGGACAATCGCCGTAGCAATCATGAAGCCGATAAGGATAATGGGCAATACACCGCTCATGCGACTTTTCCTTCACGATAGATAAACGTGCGGCTGCAATAAGGGCACACGACCTTGTCACCCTTATCATGGTCTATATGCAAATAGACTTTCGGGTGGCCAAGCGGCCCACCGCCGCCATCGCACGCAACTTCACGGCTGATGGCTTGAATCGTTTCAAAGGTCTGAGTCATTAGTTTGCAAACACAAAATTAGGTTGACGTGCAGCTAGATTACTCTGCGCTGCACCTGTGTCAATACTGCTTTGGGAAACAGTCCGTGAAATGGTTGCTTGCGCCGGTGCTTGGTAACGTGGTTGCTCGGCCTGCGCGGTACGAATCACCAACACATCACTGCGCTGCGCCTGCGCAACCTCAGGCTGCTGATGGTTCACTTCAATCAGCCGCACGCCATGTGTACTAGTAATGTTATTGGCCGCGCGACGCGTCATAACGGTTGGCATGGAGGCTTGCACTTTCATCGCCGGTGCGGCAGATGCCACTTGTTGTTCACCGCGCGCCGCGCGCACTTTATTAACAATACGTGTCCAATTCTTTTCGACACGGCCAAGATAGGCGTTGCCACGCGACGTCGTGCGCGAATGATAGGCAGCCGCCGCCTTAATCCAATTGCCCATTTCAGCAAAATTCTCACTCAGAAAGCGCGCCGCATAGCCAACATTGGTCGCAGGGTCAAACGCCTCATTCAAATTACGAAAGGCTTTAGGGTGGTGCTTAAGATTCACCTGCATACAGCCCACATCAATCGAGCGCTTGCCTTGTGAGAGGAATTTTTGTGTCGCTGAAATCGCCTCGGCTTTCGAGCCGTAATAATAGCCCTTACCCTCAACATTAATAGTCCAAGGCCATGGAATCGCCATGCCCAGACCTTCATGATAGCGCCCTGTTTCCGTGGTTGAAATCGCCGCCAGCAAATGCACGGGAATGGCGCGGTTCTGCTCTTCGGTAGGGAAATACTGGGTGCATTGCTTCGCACCCTCAATGAGCGTATCTGTCGCCGCCAAAGAAGCGGACGAGACAAAAGCTATCGCAGTGAAAAGGAGAATACGGCGCATGAATGCAAATTAGCAAATCGCGCGCCAATCGCAAAATAAAATCATTTTACAAGCACTTATCTAAAATGTTCACAATCTGGCGTGACCTTTTTGCACCCCTGACAGCGAATGGTTACGCCGCGTAGGCCGAGGGCCACTCGAAGCGAAGCGGAAAGAGGCAAGCAGCTAGCATAGCTGCGCGCCAACCCGCGCCAGCGGCGGGGGTCAAGGGGGCGAAGTGCCCTCTTCTAGTGAAAACAGCGTTTTCACGAACGCAAATTTCTGCTATATAATAGAGGCGTATGGCGAATTCCGAGCGCGAAGACTTTGAAAAACAACTGCGAGACTACCGTCTCACCACGGCGGAAATCCTCTATCACATGCCCGACCACCCGAAATTGCTGCAAAGCTTCGTCTGGCAGGAGTTGGACATTGCGCCAAAATTTCCGGTACTGAATAAATTCATCGACTTCTGGAACCGCGAGCTTGATGGCAAAATCCACTCCGTCACCGTGGCACATGCAGAGCTGATTAAGCCCAGCCAATTCCAATTCATTCGCGGCCTCTCGACGATTCATTAGACAACCCGCGAATCTGCCCTATATTCGGTATCTATGAATCTGATCGATCCTTCCCGCGCGCTCATTGCCATTACGGGCGAAGATGCCGCAAACTTTCTGCAAGGCATTATTACGCAGGATATTGCCGCCGCTGATACTGCGCCCATTTTCAGCGCCATGCTCTCGCCGCAGGGCAAATGGAACTATGATTTTTTTATCATCAAACGCGAGGGCGGCTACTGGCTGGATGTTCGCGCCAACACAGCCGATGCACTCATCAAAAAACTCTCACTCTATAAACTCCGTGCGAAGGTGAGTATTGCAAAAATCGAAGGCTGGAATCTCTCGTATATCGACTCACGACTCACGACTCACGAACCACTGGCTTTCGCTGACCCACGCCATTCTTCCTTCCCTAGCCGTCACTGGAGCGAGGTCGACAAAGCCGCACCAGACGCACTCAGTCTTGACCATGTTCTCATTGAGCGCCTGAATCACGGGCTTCCCGAAGGTGGAACGGATGTCACCGAGAATGAGACACTGCTCGATGTTGGGTATGACTTATTAAACGCCGTAAGTTTTACGAAGGGCTGTTACATTGGCCAAGAAGTCACGGCGCGGATGCACTATAAATCCATCGCCCGCAAAGGCTTTTACCACGTACAAGCCGCAGATACTTTATCCGCCGATACACACAGTATCACGCGTGATGGAAAGGTCATTGGTGAGCTTAGAAGTCGCCACCTCAACCAAGGGCTGATGTTCGCACGCTTCGACGTGGTGGGGGAAGGCGGCGAAGCATTTATTGGCAATCTCGCGGTGACGCTTAGTCTGCCGAAGTGGCTTGAACCGCGCTATCAGATGCACCTCAAAAATCAAGAGGCCTGAGCGCTGCGGCTTGCGCGAAAAGCAACAAAAATATTTCGTTCTTCACAGATGATTGAAATTGCCCGCACCCTCCCCTACATGTAGATTGAAACGAACAACAACACTTCAAATCACGTCACATCACATGAGCAAAAATTTTCTGTCTAAAGCGAAATCCATGTTGATTGGCAGCGAGCCAAAACAAACAGGAAGCGCAGAACTACACCCCATCACTTTGCGTACCGAAACGGTCAGCACCCCAAGCATCCATATGCTGGACGGGCGTGAGCAAAAAGAGGGTTATCTTGCAGGCCAACTTCTCGTTGCCACACCAGTGATTGACTCTGGTCCATTCCAGCGTTCCGTCGTGTTTGTATTCGCACATGGCGCAGACGGCGCGATGGGCGTGATTGTGAATCAGCCCCTCGAACTCGTCCATTTTTCATCGCTCATTGAGGGCTTCAAACTCCCTGAAGGTGCCGAGAATAAAGAAATCCCCGTCTATTACGGCGGACCAGTGGAGCGCAGCCGCGGCTTCGTGATTCATACGAATGACTTCATCAAAGATTACACACTCGCCGTACATCGTGACGTTTCAGTCACCGCATCCAGCGCCATTTTGAATGACATTCTAGCAGGCAATGGCCCACGCAAATCCGCCCTTGTGGTGGGTTATGCAGGCTGGGCGCAAGGCCAGTTGGAACAAGAGATTGAGCAAAATAGCTGGATTGTTGTGCCCAGCTCGCCCGCGCTGATTTTTGACACGGAAGACGAGATTAAATGGGCAACCGCCAGCAAGTCGTTGGGCGTTGATATGGCCTTCTTCTCCACCGTGGTGGGACATGCATGACAACAGGCAAAGCCGCAGAAAAATTCGCCTATTTCCTGCATCGCATTGGTGAATATCTCAATTACATCGCCTTCTTCGCCGTCCTCTTTTGGATTTGGGGTGACGACCTCTTGACCACCTATAACCAAACCATTGGCGAACTGGCCGAAGACGCGGTCTGGCGTGTGGTCTGGACGACCCTGCTCGTCCACTTCGTGAGTTGGCTCATCAAGCGCCTCGGCTATGCGTCGGATTCGAATCACTAGATACGAATACCGCACCTTCCTCGTCTTTTCTGACATGCTTAGGGTCAAATACCAGCCCATGCATCACGATAGAAACACCGTGCTTGGCATTATGCAGCGCCACATCAACCGCATGGATAAGATTCTCAAACCCGTCGCTTTCTTGACCAACAGCAATAGGTTTCATGGCCCCAGTAACAACGATTATCTTGCCTTCAATACCTTGAGATGTAAGCATATCAGCAAGCTTACGTGTATTTTCAGGCATTGCATCCGTGCCCTGAGTAATCACAATACGCGATTGGGGCGCCTTTTTAATAGCATCCACTATGTTTTGGAGATCATCATCGGTTATGTAATCGCTGATTCTTTGGCAAATAGGCTCCACCCGAATAGTACCAAGGGATGCATCCAATCTTCCCTCAGCACGTAATGCGTCAAGCGCATCATTTACCGTGGTTTTTCCGTTAAAATACGGGTCCCAATCAGACTCAATACTGGCCGATTTCTCAATCGTTCCGCCCGTTGTCAGCACCAGTATGTCGCGTTTTTCATCCATCAAGGCCAACTATACAGGATTATCGTGATAATTTTTAGGGGTTTTGTTTTACATTTCAATGACAGTTTGCTAGCCATGCGCCACCATGGTTTACGCATTTCAAGACATCATCCTCACGCTGCAGAATTTCTGGGCAAAACAGGGCTGCATCATCCTCCAACCCTATGACATGGAAATGGGGGCGGGAACCTTTCACCCCGCTACAACCTTGCGCACACTCGGCAACAAGCCGTGGAACTGCGCGTATGTACAGCCTAGCCGCCGCCCCAAGGACGGGCGCTATGGCGAAAACCCCAACCGTTTAGGACATTATTACCAATATCAGGTTATCCTGAAACCCTCGCCCGACAATATTCAAGATCTCTATTTGCAGAGCTTGAAAGAACTCGGTATCGACCCCTCATTGCACGACATTCGCTTCGTCGAAGACGATTGGGAATCGCCCACACTGGGCGCATGGGGCCTCGGTTGGGAAGTCTGGTGCGACGGTATGGAAGTCACGCAATTCACTTACTTCCAGCAAGTGGGCGGCATTGCCTGCGACCCCATTTCCGGCGAGCTGACCTACGGGCTTGAGCGTTTGGCGATGTATATTCAAGGCGTTGAAAACGTCTACGACCTGCAATGGAACGCGCCAAAAGACGGCCAGCCGACCTTCACTTACGGCGATGTGTTTAAACAAAATGAAGTCGAGCATTCAGGGTATAACTTGGAACATGCCGACACGGCGCAACTCCTCCAACACTTCAAGGACGCCGAGAAGGAATGCCAATCCCTGCTCAAGAAAAAATTAGCACTACCTGCTTATGACCAATGCATCAAAGCATCGCACCGTTTTAATCTGCTCGACGCGCGCGGCGTGATTGGCGTGACCGAACGCGCTGCATATATCGCGCGCGTCCGCGCGCTAGCCAAAGCCTGCTGCGAAGCATGGGTTGAAACGCAAAAGGAGGCCGCGTGAAACGCTTCGCGTTCATGATTGTCTTAGTGCTCGCAGCGCCCGCCATTGCCGCGCCGCCGCCGCAGCCCAAACCGGGTGTGGTCACGCTCAAAAAAATGCGCGAAGCAGCCTTCGTGCTGGTTGATAATATGAATACTGGTGGCGCCTTGCAGCAGCAAATGAACCGCATGATTGATGAGCAAATCACTGCCGTGCGTGCCATTCCCTGCGCCGAAAGCGCTGCGCCTGCCGTGCGCACGATTTTGGAAAACACCCTCAGTTTCGATGCGATGCGCCCAGCACTCGCCAATGTCTATGTCAACAATTTCACCCTCGCCGAACTGGAGTGGATGGTGAATTTCTACCAAACTGGATTAGGTAAAAAACTCCTCGATGTTCAGCCAGCGCTCTATGAAACAATGAGCACCATCAGCGCAGGCCGTATCAAGGAAGCCGAGCCCCAAATCACTGGCGCCATTCGCACCGCCACCAATAATGTGCAATGCCAACAACAATTACAGCGTAGGTAGACCATGCTCCTCACCATGATGAAAGGTAAAATCCACCGCGCGGTCTGTACGGGCGCTGACCTGAATTACAACGGCTCCATCACCGTTGACCCTGTGCTGATCAAAGCCGCTGGCATTTTGGAGCACGAGCAGGTGGATGTGCTGAATATCACCAACGGCGCTCGCCTCACCACCTATGCTATTAAATCGAAAAAAGCGGGGGGCGGTGAAATCACCATTAATGGTGCGGCAGCGCATCTCGTGAAGAAGGGTGACCTGCTTATCATCTGCGCCTTTGCGCAGATGAAGCCGAAAGAAGCAGCAAAACATGAACCTAAAGTGATTCTGGTGGATGCAAAAAACCAAATCGCCAAAACCGCGCGCAAAAGTGCTGGCGGCAAACACGTGCAACCAAAATTGGTAAAGAAGAAGAAAAAATAATGGCAACTTTACTGCTCGAACTATTCTCCGAAGAAATTCCAAGCCGTATGCAGCGTGGCGCGGCGGAGCAGTTGCAGCGCCTAATCACCACGGGTCTCGAGAAAAACTTGTTGCCTGTTTCATGCAAAACATTCGTTTCACCGCGTCACTTGGCAATTCAGGTGAAAGACTTGCCTGCAAAACAACCCGACATCTCGGAAGAGAAAAAAGGCCCTAAAGTGGGCGCGCCGGAACAAGCCATGAAAGGCTTCTTGGGTTCCGTTGGCCTCACCGCCGAGCAGTGCGAACAGCGCGACGGTTATTACTTCGCGAAGATCGAACGCAAGGGTCGCCCCACCTCTGAAGTAGTAAAAGAAATCTGCGAGGCGGCGCTCACTGAATTCTCATGGCCGAAATCCATGCGCTGGGGTGCGCGCCCGATGCAATGGGTGCGCCCGCTGCACCGTATCGTCTGCTTGCTCGACAGCGCCGTGGTGCCTGTGCAATTCGGACACCTCACCGCCAGCAACATAACACACGGCCACCGCTTCCTCGCGCCGCAGGAAATTACGCTGAAACACGCCGACGATTATGTCGAGGCACTGCGCAAAGCGCATGTGCTAGTTGACCGCGAAGAGCGCCGCGCATTGGTGCAAAAACAAGTTGCTGATGCTGCAGCAAAACCCAAACTCAGCGTCGTGAATGATGAAGGCCTGCTCGACGAAGTAACAGGTCTGGTCGAATGGCCAACCGCTTATGTTGGCACGTTCGACGAAAAGTTTTTGCCACTGCCCAAAGAAGTGCTCATCAGCGAGATGAAACACCACCAGCGCTACTTCGCGACCGAAGCGGCTGGCAAGCTCACCAACCAATTCATTCTGGTGAGCAACATGGTGACCACCGACGGTGGCAAAGCAGTCGTTAGTGGCAACTCACGTGTATTGCGTGCTCGCTTGAGCGACGGTGAATTCTACTGGTACCAAGACCAAAAAACACCCCTCACCGAATGGGCAAAGAAACTGTCAGACGTCGTGTTCCACGCCAAAGTCGGCATGATGGATAAGGAAGTCGAAAAAACCCGCGCCCTCGCCGTCGCCATCTCGAAAGAAGTTGGCTACAAAAATACCGACGAAGTGAAACGCGCTGCCGATTTGTGTAAAGCTGACCTAACGAGCGGTATGGTGGGTGAGTTCCCAGACCTGCAAGGCATCATGGGGCGTTACTACGCCAAAGCACAAAAAGAGGCGGACGCCGTCTGCGAAGCCATCTACGAGCATTATAAACCGCAAGGCGCGGGCGACTCGCTGCCTACCACTGAGCTTGGCGCGATTATCTCGGTCGCCGACAAATTGCGCATGATTCAATCGCTCTTTGCTGCGGGTGAAAAACCCACCGGCTCCAAAGACCCCTTCGCCCTGCGCCGCGCAGCATTAGGTGTTCTGCGTATCGTCCTCGATAAAGGTTGGGATCTCGATTTTGCATCCTTCACCCCGAGTCAAGAAATCTTGGACTTCTTCCATGATCGCCTGAAGAATATTCTAAAAGACGATGGCGTGCGCCACGATGTTATCGAGGCGAGCTTTACTGCTGCTGGCAGCTTCAACCCACTCGCTATTACGAATAGCGCCAAGGCATTGCTGGAGTTCACTGCCAAGCAACAAGCAACGCTTGCCGCTATCAAGCGCGCCATGAACATCCTCGCCGCTGAGGAGAAAAAAGCAAAAACCCAATACCAATTCGCTGCAGCAAAGAGCGCAGCATTTGCAAAACCAGCCGAACAAGCATTGCTAAAAGCGCTGCAACAAAACGTCGTATCGCTTGACGCGCTGGCAACGCTTGCCGCACCTATCAATACATTCTTCGACGACGTGATGGTCACCGAAGAAGGCCATAAAGATGCACGCTTAAGCCTGCTCGCGGGTGTGCGCGAAGCTAGTATGAAAATCGCCGATTTTAGTAAGATTGAGGGTTAGTTATGAAATCATCTGCCGCAAAGAAAACCGCAACTGCAGACAAACTCGTATATAGCTTTGGTGATGGGTTCGCCGAGGGTAATGTGAGCATGAAAAATGCGCTCGGTGGCAAAGGGGCTAACCTTGCCGACATGTGCTCGCTTGGCCTGCCCGTTCCCCCAGGTTTCACTATCACCACTGAAGTCTGCGTGGCCTATTATGCTGCGCAAAAGAATTTCCCCGCCAACCTCGCCGAGCAAGTAAGCGCAGGTGTTGCGCAAATTGAGGCATCCGTTGGCCGCAGCTTTGGCGACGCGAAAAACCCGCTGCTCGTTTCGGTGCGCTCGGGTGCCCGCGCCTCTATGCCAGGCATGATGGACACGATTTTGAACCTCGGCCTCAATGATAAAACGGTCGAAGGTCTCGCCCTCAAAACCGGCAATGCGCGCTTCGCCTATGACTCCTACCGCCGCTTCATCCAAATGTATGCGGACGTGGTATTGGGCGTCGAGCATCATTTGTTCGAAGATCTACTCGACCTCATGAAGAACGAGCGCGAAGTGCATCAGGATACGGATTTGACGGATGCCGATTTGAAAGAGTTGGTGGCACAATATAAAGAGCGCGTGCAGCAGGAATTGGGCAAGCCCTTCCCGCAAGATGTGAACGAGCAGCTATGGGGCGCCATCCGCGCCGTGTTCGATAGCTGGATGAACCCACGCGCCTGCACCTATCGCAATCTGCACGACATCCCTGCCGAGTGGGGTACGGCGGTCAACGTACAATCCATGGTGTTCGGCAACATGGGTAATGACTGCGCCACTGGCGTTGCCTTCACCCGCAACCCTTCGACGGGTGAGAAAATGTTCTACGGCGAATTCCTCGTGAATGCGCAGGGGGAGGACGTTGTCGCCGGCATCCGCACGCCTCAGCCGCTCACCATCAAAGGCAAGGCCGAGGGCGGCGATTTGCCCTCCATGGAAGAAGTGATGCCGGATGTATTCGCCGAGCTTGTGAAAATCTACCAGAAGCTCGAAGCGCATTACCGCGATATGCAGGACATCGAGTTCACCGTCGAAAACCGCAAACTCTGGATGCTGCAAACACGTAACGGCAAGCGCACTGCCAAAGCATCGCTCAAGATTGCCGTGGATATGGTGGCTGAAAAACTCATCACCAAAGAAGAGGCCTTGCTGCGTATTGACCCAAGCTCGCTTGATCAATTGCTGCACCCAACGCTTGATCCGAATGCGAAAAAACAAGTCATTGCGAAAGGGCTTCCCGCGTCACCAGGCGCTGCTTCTGGCAAGGTTGTCTTCACCGCTGAGGACGCCGAGCACCAAGCATCGATTAACGAGAAAGTCATTCTCGTGCGCATCGAAACATCGCCGGAAGATATTCACGGCATGCACGCAGCAAAAGGTATTCTGACGGCTCGTGGTGGCATGACATCGCACGCAGCCGTGGTTGCGCGCGGTATGGGAAAATGCTGCGTTTCAGGCGCAGGCGATATCCGCATCAATTACGCCCGCAAAGAATTTGCTGCAGGTGGCCTGACGATTCGCGAAGGCGATATCATTACCCTCAATGGCTCTACAGGTGAAGTGATGTTGGGTGAAATTCCCACCATCGAACCGAATCTTTCGGGTGATTTTTCGACTGTCATTGGTTGGGCAGACGCGGTGCGCGAACTGAAAGTGCGCACCAATGCCGAAACCCCGCATGACGCACAAACCGCACGCAACTTCGGTGCCGAAGGCATTGGCCTTTGCCGCACTGAGCACATGTTCTTCGACGCCGAGCGCATCATCGCCGTGCGCGAAATGATTGTCGCGGAGAATAAAAAAGCGCGTGAAGCCGCGCTGGCAAAATTACTGCCGATGCAGAAAAAAGATTTCGTCGAAATCTTCGACATCATGCAAGGCCTGCCGGTGACCATACGCCTGCTCGACCCACCATTACATGAATTTTTGCCGCACACCGAAGCCGAAATGCAAGAAGTGGCCGACGCTGCACATGTGCCGCTCGACGCCGTGAAATACCGTGCAGCATCGCTGCATGAATCCAACCCCATGCTCGGCCATCGCGGTGTACGCTTGGGTGTGACCTACCCTGAAATTTACGCCATGCAAGCACGCGCGATTTTCGAAGCCGCAGCAGAAGTGCAGAAATCAGGTAAAAAAGTACTGCCAGAAATCATGATTCCATTGTTGATGACCAAAAAAGAACTCGTGATGATGAAAGCGATTATCGACGAGGTGGCCGCTGATGTTGCCAGCAAAACGGGCGTGGATATGGCCTACCAAGTGGGCACGATGATTGAATTACCACGCGCAGCATTACGTGCTGGCGACATTGCGGAGGCCGCAGAATTCTTCAGCTTCGGCACGAACGACCTCACCCAAACCACCATGGGTATTTCGCGTGATGATGCGGCAAGTTTCATTGAAGACTATAAACGCAAAGGCGTGATTGAGCATGACCCATTCGTGACGCTCGACCAGGAAGGCGTGGGCGAATTAATTCAGCTTGCCACCGAGCGTGGCCGCAAAACGCGCAAAGATTTGAAGCTCGGCATTTGCGGTGAACATGGTGGCGACCCTGCCTCCATTCACTTCTGCCAACGCGCTGGCTTGAACTATGTGAGCTGCTCACCTTACCGCGTGCCGATTGCACGCTTAGCCGCCGCACAAGCTGCGATTAAAGCAAAGCAAAAAGACTAGAAGTCGTAACTGCCTTGATCTTTACGGGTTTGAAGCAGCAATCTACCATCCGGCCAGATGACGAAGCTGCTATCATTTTCCGCAGGAATGCGCGACGTGCGGTTACTGGCAACCACATCACCCAATAATGCACCCGCAGGCCCTGGCTTAGCGCTCTGCGCTTTGGCGATAGCTTGCGCACCATTCAGTGCCAACATGCCTTCTGTACCCATAAAATGCTCGGTCATATTTGGCGCGATGACTTTCGTCACATCGCTACCCGCAACGCTATAGGTAACGCTTTGCGGTTGCCCACTGAGATTCGTGACCTTGACCCACGCAAATGCAGGGCTTGTTGCCAGCACCGCCATCGTAAACATTACTACTTTTTTCATAATTACCCTTTGGTTATTGCTGAACGCGCTAACGCATCGGCGCGTTCATTTTCTGCATGGCCTGCGTGACCCTTCACCCAATGCCACGTGACGTTGTGGCGCTCGGCCTGACGCTCGAGCTCCTGCCAAAGATCCACATTCTTCACGGGTTTTTTATCTGCCGTCTTCCAACCCTTCGCCTTCCATGTACGTACCCACTCGGTCATCCCCTGCGTGACATATTTACTATCCGTATAAAGATCGACCTTGCACGGTTCCTTAAGGTGCTTGAGCGCCATAATCACCGCCATCATTTCCATGCGATTATTGGTCGTATCTTTTTCACCGCCGTGAATCTCTTTTTCAGTCTCGCCATATACGAGCAACGCACCCCAACCCCCAGGTCCAGGGTTGCCGCTACAGGCGCCATCCGTGTAGATTTTGATATGTTTCATAGACCATATTCTTTCACATCACGCACCTGTTGGTGGAAGCGCAATTTGTGCACATACACCATCGGGTCGAGTGGCGTTACCATGGCATCTTGGGTTCGGTGAATCCAGTCATAGGAACGGGTCAGCAAGAAGCGTAACGCAGCACCACGCACTAGTATCATAAATGCTTCGCGCTCTGCGTCATGGAATGGGCGATGCTTCTGGTAATGCTGCAAAAGCAGGCGCGACTTGGTGGGGCTGAATTCTTTATGGTTTTCAAAACACCACGCATTCAGCGTAATGGCGACATCATAGGCCAGCATATCATTGCACGCAAAATAGAAATCAATAAGCCCACTCAGCACATCACCTTCGAAGAAGACGTTATCGGGAAAACAATCCGCATGGATAATTCCCTTAGGCAAGTCCGAAGGCCAATGCGCCTCAAGATACGCAAGCTCGTCACGCACCATAGCGTCAAGACCTTGCGTAATCGTATCGAGCTTGCCTTGAAGTGCGCCCGCAAGGCTGCGCCATCCAGAAAGCGATAAGGCGTTCGCACGCTGTAAGGTGAAATCACCCGCCGCCACATGCAGCTTGGCAAGCGCCGCGCCCACTTCACTCACATGCGGATTTTTAATGACCGTACGGCTACGCCCATTCAGGAATGATACCATCGCGGCCTGCTTACCCTGCACCTCGCTAATATAGGCACCATCCTTACGCGCAATGGGTTGAGGGCATGGAATCCCCTTCCCCTGCACATGTTTCATGAGATGGATAAAAAACGGCAACTCCTCAGACTTCACGCGCTTCTCATAAAGCGTAAGAATATACTTATGTTCGGCGCCATCCGCGTCCATCACATCAAGCAGATAGTTACTATTCTCAACCCCTTGCGCGATGCCAACGGCAAAAGACAGCGCGCCTAAACCATAGTGCTGCTCCACCAGTTCGGCGATCGTCTCATTGGTAAGTTGGGTATAAACGGCCATGCGCCGCTATTTTTGGTCCAGTGAACCAAAAATAGCAAGCATCATGGGAGTCTTGGATTGCGTGAGCCGCCGCACGAAGGCGATACGCATTCCTAGACGCACATGTGGGTTCAGGAAAAAATGTGGATAGCGCAATATTTCGCTGGCATCCAGATTACGAGGCGCTAGAGTGGCACTACTCGGCAGTGCTCAGGCTCTGCTAGGCTTCAAAAAACACCGCGCAAAAGCGCCACAACCTAAGGAGAGCACTATGTTTCGTCGTAAGGAAGACGGTTCCGATTCACTCATTCAAGATGGCGCAGACGATGTGATTGTGACCACACCAGAAGCGGCAGAGTCCGTGCGCAGTGTTGCTGCGAATGACTCGGTGCGCCCTGTTCAAGCAACACCCGCAACGCCTGCACAACCCACCTATCGCCCTGCTGCACCAAGCGCAGCGATGGCAGCGGCGCGTCCTGCTGCAGCGGTTACACAAACGCCAGCACCACAACCCGCTCCTGCACTTAAATCAAATACCAAGCGCGTGCTGACCGTTGGCCCAGATATTCAAATGAAAGGTGAAATCACCACCTGTGACCGCGTAGTCATTGAAGGTATGGTCGACGCCACCATGAAAGACGTACACACGGTGGAACTTGCGCAAAGCGGCGCACTCAAAGGCACTGCCGAAGTGGAAGATGCTGAAATCAGCGGCACCTTCGAGGGCGACCTCGTGGTTCGTGGCCGTCTTATCATCTACTCAACGGGTCGTGTGAACGGCAACGTGACCTACGGTGAAATCGAAATCGAGCGCGGTGGTCAGCTTTCAGGCTCCATCCGCACTGTAAAAGAAGCTGGCGCAAAAGGTGCAACACCTAAGCGCGTTGCGTAACTAAATCCTACTTGGATAGAAGGGCCGATGAGAAATCATCGGCCTTTTTTTATACCTACAAATGCCTCGCAATAGGCACTGACACTGCATACCATACATTCTGGTTTGCGCGCCTTGCACACATAGCGCCCATGTAAAATCAGCCAGTGGTGCGCATGCTGCATCCACTTCTTGGGAATGACCCTAAGTAGCGCCAATTCCGTTTTGAGTGGGTCACTTACACAAACCAAGACGATTCGCCACACGAAACACATGCGTATCCACCGCAATGGTCGGCTGGCCTAACACACAATTGAGCCAGACGTTGGCGGTCTTGCGGCCCACACCGGGCAAGGTCTCCAGCGCCTCTCGATCGTGCGGAATCTCACCACCATAAACCTCAATCAGCCGCTGCGAGAGCGCGATGACATTCTTCGCCTTCGCATTAAACAGACCAATCGTTTTGATATGTTCTTTAAGCTCCGCCTCGCCTAGCTTGACCATCTGCTCAGGGGTTTTCACCTTTTTGAACAGCGCCTTGGTCGCTTTATTAACGCCCACATCCGTGGCTTGGGCGGAAAGCACAATTGCTACCAGCAGGCAATAAGGGTTGGGTGCCTCAAGCTCAGTTTTTGGCTCAGGGTTAGCGGCAGCGAAAATACGAAATATACGGTCAATTTGTGCGGGTTTCATGCGTGTTGATTAGTATAAATTCACGTAACTGTCACATTTCTTCTGCGCAAATTTGCTAGAATGGTGACATGGGAAATGTGTCTCAACAACAGCCAGATGACGTTGGCAATTTTATAAAAGGCGCCATTAAGGGCATGGTCACCAGTGCTCTGTTCATGGGCCTATTTTATGGCATGCTTGCATTAGCACCAATAATCGGCGCTCCAGCTATTATAAACTTTAATGCCGCACAAACTTTATTCACCATTGCTGGTGCCTTTGTTGCCAGCACACTCTTCAACGGCATTGTCTCCGTCATGCATGGCCGAGAAACGGCCAAAAAAACTGCAGAGAATAATGACCGTAGTCGGTCAATTGACGAGCAAAGTCAAACCATCACGCCTGTTATTCTTCCCACCATGGCTCCTACTGTTGCTGCTGATCGCGCACAAGAAGCTGAAGCAATGCCAGAACGCGAATGGGCACAAAGTGTAGGCCGCAGCGGCAATAACATTGAGCAGATTTTACAAAATGGCAGCATGAGCGACAAAGACCGTGCAGCCGCCATTCTCGCCGAGCGCGAAGCCAGCGTTGGCCAATCCCAAGCCTTATAAAATTTCGTCATTCCCGAGTTAGCGAAGTACGAGCGTAGCGATGTTACGCAGCTTCATCGGGAATCCATAGCGATTAAGACTGGATTCCTGCTTTCGCAGGAATGACAAGTAAAGCAATATCTTAGAGGCGTAAGGAGTCACATTACCCCCCATTAACTAAATATTTATTATCCACAGCTATATTGGCCATAAGTACAACAAAAAGTGGGTAACCCATGCGCTCCAAGCACTCACGTTCGGCGATACTCGCCCAGTCTGCCGCCTTGCTCGCGGTCATGCTGATTAGCACGCAGGCCCTCGCCTTCCCTGTCGACACGATTGGCGGGCCAGGTAGCGACGCCCAAACCGTTGGCCATTGCGGCATCATTCCGCTTGAGCCGATGGTCTATACCAATGAATCGCGTAACGTGGCGATTCTGCAGCGCAAACTTACCAAACTTGGTTATTTCCGCGGCGCGATTGATGGTAAAAACAGCCCATGGTTCAAAACAGCCGTGGCCAAATTCCAGTTTGATTATGGTTTGAAAATTGATGGGGTGATTGGGCAGGAAACGGCTCAGGCCATCGTCTATCTCGGCCACCCGATTCGCAACGTCCGCGCCTGCAAGCGCGAGTTGGCAGCCTCGACGTACGTGTATTAAATCGCGCGCAATTCAATTGCCGCTTCTGACTTTTCCTGCGTCAAGCGCTCTGCGAATTTTCCCGAAATAGGCGTATCATCCTTTTCTTGGCGCGGCTCTTTATGCACACTCAAACGTGTCGGCGCTTTAATACTCGCGCCTTCCACCGATCCATCCGCCTGTTTACCGAACATACGGGTACCCATATATAAAAGACCCACAGCAGCGAGCGTCGCGAAGGCGTCAATCGCGGCAATCTTACCATAGGCAAAGCGGCGCGTTTCAAACCCTTCAATTTTGCGCCCAACCTCTTTTACCTGCTTGATGACAACATTTGCATCTACGCCGTGAATCTTTTTTATTCCGACAGCAAGATCGTCTTGTAAGGATGTAAGCTTCGCATATTCATCCGCCAAATCCGATCGTGCGACCTTCTTACCTGCCGCCAAGTCTTTTGCAAAATCGGCACGCTCGCCTTTATTGGTCGGCACATCACGATAACGCTGCGCACCAAACAGTTTTGCTGTTTTCTCGCCGCACCATTCTTCAAATTGCCCGAGCTGTTTACCCATAAACAAACCCGCTGCCGCCATGCTCGAAAACACGACGCCCCATGCTAGCGCGCGGCTTTTAATCAAACTCCACGCGTCTTGTTCTGGCGCTTGCTCAATAGCGCTAGGGTCTACATGATCCCCTATTGATTCATTAAGATTCTTGACGATGTCTTTCTTATGGTGCTCGGCCATAGCAATCGGTATCAACATTAAATTACCGCCCTGCATCAGCGTCGTGGTGTCGAGGACTTTTTCCGCCAATCCATCGCTCATGCCTTTTTTGGTAAGCCAGCGATGAGCGCTCATATAATATTTCTTGAGAGCGCCATGCTTGAGCGAATACGCCACTGGAATCGTCAGCAAAAACGTGCCGATATAATTCATCCCGCCATACACGCCCAAGTCAAACAACGCCTCACCCTTTGAGGGTGTGCGTTTCTTCTTCAGTTTTTCAGCGTTCTGCGCCGTTTCTTGCGTCATCCAAATAGACTCTCTTCCACCTTATATTCTAGGGATTTAGAGGCATTTTGTGTGTGACGGTTTCATGAAGATATGCAGTGCATTTTAGCTAAAAAGAAACACCCACCCACAATAAACAACAGGGTTTATGCACCATGATGCGTATCAGCATTGCGTGTTGGGGTAACCTATGGTAATCCCGACTCAAATATCATTTAGGAGCGTTCCATGCGTATTACTTTGGCTGTCTTGCTTGCTTCCACCATGCTTTCCGGCGCTGCAATGGCGCAGTCTGCATCACCGTTTGGCGCGGCATCCGCACCGCTGACGGCAGAGGAAAAAGCCGGTATTAAAGCCGAAGCCGCTGAACGCCGTGCCGCTATCAAAGCTGCCGCCGAACGCAAGCGTGCCAAGCGCGAAGCCGCCGAGGCAGAAGCAGCAGCCGCATCAGCGCCTGCCCCCGCACCAGAACCTGCCTTGACAACACAGCAAGCAGCGCCTGTTGAAACGGGCATTACCCAAGAAACGGGTGCGCCCGTCGCACCCGCGATTGATGCGCCGGCAGCACCGATTGAGCAAGCAGCCCCTGCGGTTGAGCCTGCCGTTGCACCCGCGATTGATGCAGCACCCATAGCGCCAGAAGGCATGGTGCCACCATCGGAAGATATGCCACCAATGCCTGCGGCAAAACCTGCTGAGAAGAAGTAGGCTTTTAACGCCTCCTTATCTGCTGAGTCTTCATATAATCTTCATACTAACACCCCTCGCCCTCGCGTAAAATCGAAAGTAGTGGAGTGTGTTCATGAGCGAAGCGCCTACAGTAAAACCAAAGCCCTTAATAGGCGCAATAGCGTTTGGAACGGTGAACGGACTGCAGGATTTCGCTGCGGGCTGCCTTACCGATGCTAAACAAGCCGAACATGGAGGAAAACTTAGAACATTAGATGGGTGGGTAAATAATGTTACCGAGTACGGAAGTTTCGAAGATTTTTTTGGGTACAAACGAAAAGGTCCTCAATACACCCTTTTACCCTGCACAGTCTCAGGCCAAAAAGCCCTGTTAATTTCAAAAGTGGGTGCGTTAATAGATGGGACTGGAAATAGACAAGGGTTTATCGGTTCTGGCATTTGTGTTAATATGGACGATATCAGCGATCCAGATTATTATAAACATGCCATGGTCGAACTTGACAGACTGTTTGGCAAAATCGCTCTGGGAACTAATGGCGGAATAGCAGACGGTTCTTCAAGCATTGCAATTAATCCTTCAGTTTGGGGATCTGGCCCGTCTTATCCGAAAAAAGTCCTAGGAGAGTTTGATATTGCACCCCCATCAGCCAGCAATTCATTAACTCAAACATACAATTTAGATTGGCTGAAAAAGAATCGGGCCGCGATTCAGTCAGACCCAAATATATTATTTTGAGAATAAGGTGGTTTTGATGAAGGTGCCAC